>NZ_NHPE01000033.1:0-106072 GCF_002252895.1 Halorubrum sp. Eb13
ACCGGTGACGGCGGGGCGGGTGACGGTGGGACCAGCGACGGGACGGACGAGAGCGGAACCGCCGGCGGCGACACCGGGACGGGGGACGCCGACGGCGAGACCGGTGGCGACGACGCTGACGGGCCGGTCGGATCGGTCGACGGCGACTCCGACGCGGAATCCGGCGGCTCCGCCGACCAGGCCTCCGGCGCTGACGACGAGGGGCCGACGGCCGAGCCCGCCGGCATCCGGTTCAACGGGGTGCCCGTCGCGTGGTCGCTGTTCGCGGGCTTCCTCGCGGGGCTCACGAACTACCTCGTCCAGACCCGGATCAGGGACGTGCTCCCGGCGCTGAAGACGGAGCGGTCGAACCGCAGGGAGCGCGTGCGGAACGTCCTCGCCCGAGAGGCGGTGATCACGGTTGCCGTGATAGCGCTCACCGTGCTGGTGGCGGGCGTCCTGTCCAACGCCGGAATCACCGGGATCCCGCGGCTCGTCGCGACGCTGGCGTTCTCGGCGATCGTCGGCACCGTGTCCGGGGCACGCGGCCTTCCGGACCTCACAGAGCGCCGTTAATCGCCTCCGGCGACGGTTCTCACAGCGCTTCCAGCGTCGATCGCTCGACGTCCGTCGCCGGCATCGGCTCCCCGCCGTACTCATCGACGAACGCCGTCACGTCCGCCTCCTCGCTGAACGGGATCAGCTCCGGCCCCATCGCGCCGACGACCTCGCTACGCGCGACGACGGTGAGATCGGTCGTTCGCGAGAACGCCTCGCTCTCGACGTGCGAGGAGAACATGACGTCGGAGCCCTCCTCGAACACCTCTTGATCGACGAGCGAGTAGTCGGTGAGGAACGTCGCCAGCGGGGTCCGTCCGGCGTCCTCGGCGTCGAACCGGTAGGTGTACGTGCAGGTGCTGCTGCAGAACTGCCCCGGTCGCCCGCCCTCGGGCTCGTCGTCCTCGAAGTGGACCTGTCCGACCGGCCCGGGGTGGTCCTCGATTATCATTCCGCACTGGTCGCAGGCGCGCTCCCCGTCGAGCGAGATCGGCGTGATCGACGCGCTCTCTTCGCCGAGACAGCCGGCGGCCGCGAGCGCGATCCCCGCGCCGACTCCGGAGAGCAGTCGCCGACGCGACGTCGGCGGATGCTGGTGGTCTCCCATGCGTAACAGTTGCTGAACCATCGTCTTAGACCCTCTGGACCGATTCAATCCCCCGTTCGAGGAACGAACCAGATCGGATAAACCCCGGGAGAAATAAACGTCACCGTGACGAGATTCGACCCCTTCGGCGATCCGCCGCTCCCGGTCCGGCTGGCGCTCGCGGCGCTCGTCCTCGCCGCCGCGGCGGCGACGGCGGGGGCGTTCGTCGCCGATCCCGAGACAGCGGCGCCGTCGCCGGTCGCCTACGACGACGTCGTCGAGCTCGGCCTCTCCTCCGAGACGGACGCGCTGATGGCGGGATCGGCGACGATTCCGCGGACGCAGGTCTTCTACTCGCAGCTCCAGTACGTCGTCGGCTACAACGGCGTCGAGTCGTTCGCGGCGGCGCTCGAGGACGACCGGGCGGAGCGGCAGTTCGGCTACCCGGTCGTCGCCTACGTCGAGACGTTCGACGACGCGCGGCCGGGGACGACCGAGCGCGGCCTGTTCGACGCGGAGCTGGCCGGCGAGTGGACGCCGGCGCCGGAGGCGGTGTACGTGGTCGGGAGCGACGCCCGGAGCCCGGCGGGGGAGACGGTCGTCCCGTTCCGCGAGCGAGCCGCCGCCGAGGCGTTCACAGCCGACCACGGCGGGCGGGTGATCGACTGGGGCGCGGTCCGGGACCGGTCGTTCGACACGGACTCCGCGGCGGCGGTGCGCGGGATGGCCCCCGACCGCTGGACGGCGGCCGACCAGCGGATCGCGGCCGCCGACCGGCGCGCCGACCGACCCGTCTCCGTCGTCGTCGGCGAGGACGCGCCGACGATCGGGGCGGCGCTCGCGGCCGCGCCGGCGAACACGACCGTCGCCGTCCCGCCGGGCACCTACGAGGAGACCCTGACGGTGAACGAGTCGGTCACGATCGCCGGGGAGGACGCGCGCATACGCGGCGACGGGAACGGCTCGGTGATCACGGTGCGAGCGCCGGACGTGGCGATCACCGGGGTCGCGGTCGACGGCAGCGGGAACGAAACGCGCGACCCGGATGCGGCGCGATCGGGCCGCGACCCCGAGGGCGGGGCGTGGGACACCAACATCCAGCTCGGGTACGGCCACGGCGACGCGGGGATCCGCGCGATCGACGCGCCCGGGCTGTTCGTCGACGACGTGACGATCGAGGCGAGCGCCAGCGGCATCCTCCTCCGGGACGGCTCCGACGCCGCGGTCCGCGACCTCCGCGTCAACGGGACGGAGGAGTGGCAGGACGGGTTCATGGGAATTACTGGCATGCAGTCGCGGGTGACGGTGACGGACAGCGAGTTCGCGGGCGGCCGCGACGGGATCTACCTCCACCGCGCCGACGACTCCGTCGTCCGGAACTCCGAGTTCGCGGACAACCGCTACGGCGTCCACCTCATGTACACGAGCGACGCGCTGATCGCCGACAACGCCTTCCGAGACGAGCTCTTCGGCGGGGTCACGGTGATGACGCGTCCCTCGGGCAACGCGATCGTCGGCAACGACGTGCGGAACTCCAGCGCGGGGATCCAGGCCTCGGGGACCAGGGCGTACATCGGGTACAACACCCTCGTCGGCAACGAACTCGGCTTCTCGACCAGCTCGCGCGGGTCCCTGTACGAGCGCAACGTCGCCGCGAACAACGAGCTGGGGGCCCGCGCGACCACCGTCGTCCCGTCGAGTCGGGTCGTCGAGAACGACTTCGTCGCCAACGCGGACCACGCGGCCGCCGGGGCGGGCGCGCTCAGGGTCTGGGCCGACGGCGGCCGCGGGAACTACTGGGAGGGCGCGAACGTCGGGATCCACGACCCTGGCGAGCGCGCGTATCGACCCACCTCGCCCGTCGACGGCGCGCTCCACCGCGAGGTCTCCCTAGTCGCCGTGCGCGAGTCGCCCGCGGTCGCCCTCCTCGACCGCCTCCGCGGGACGGTCCCCGGCGCGCGTTCGGGGAGCATCATCGACCCCGCCCCGGCGACGGAGCCGTACGCGTCCGACCGGGTAGCGGCGGCGCTCGACCCGGACGCGGGACCGGTCCACGCCGACTGGCGCGCCCGGTCCGGCGGCGGAGAGGGAGATAGAAACGCGACCGGGTCGAACGCGATCGGGACGAACACGAACGCACCGAACGCGACGAGACGCGGGGCCGCGACGAGCGGGGTGGCGGATGTCTGACGGCCTCGTCGCGAGCCTCTCCGGGGCGGCGCGGACGTACGGCGGCGTCCGGGTGCTCGACGACGTTTCGCTCGACGTCGAGCCCGGCGTCACCGCCGTCGTCGGCCCGAACGGCTCCGGGAAGTCGACGCTGCTGCGAGTGCTCGTCGGCGCGACGGAGCCGACCGCGGGCGAGGTCCGGTACACCGGTGCGACCGGGCCGAAGCCGATCGGCTACCTCCCCCAGCGGGTCCCGTTCCGGGACGGGTTCACCGCCCGCGAGACGCTCGCGTTCTACGCGCGGCTCGTCGGCGACGACCCGGACGCGGCGCTGGAGCGCGTCGGCCTCGGCGACGCGGGTGACAGGCACGTCGAGGCGCTCTCGGGCGGCATGCGTCGGCTGTTGGGCATCGCGCAGGCGGTCCTCGGGGACCCCTCGCTCGTGGTCCTCGACGAGCCGGCGAGCGGGCTCGACCCCGGGATGCGCGAGCGCGCGTTCCGCGCGGCCGCGAACCGCGCCGACGGCGACACCGGGGTCGTCGTCTCGTCGCACGCCCTCGACCTCGTCGACGCCCACGCCGACCGGATCGTGATCCTGCGTCGGGGACGGGTCGCCGCCGCGGGCCCCCTCGATCCACTGCTCGACGAGCACGGCGCGGCCGACGCGAGCGAACTCTACCGCGCCGTGGTCGGCGAGTCCGGCGCGAGTCGGAGCGCCGCGGACGCCGGCGACGCGACGGAGGGAGACGGCGAGCGCGAGGGGAGCGACGGCGAGGGCGACGAGGACGCGGAGCCGGACGTTCACGTCACGGGGGTGTCGGACCGATGAGCGGCCGCCTCGCGGGAGTCTCGACCGTGTTCCGGCGCGAGATCGCGACGGTGGTCCGTACTCCCGGCTACGGCGTACTGGCGGTCGGCCTCCTCGCGGCCCTCGGCGGCCTCCTCGCGGCCGGTGGCGGCGGCGCGACCGGCTTCGTGCCGGCGGTCGTGGACCTGCTCCTCCCGACCGAGGCCCTGGTCCCGCTGGTCGCGGTGGTGTTGGGCTACCGGGCGCTGCTGACCGATGCCGCGAGCGGCGAGCTCGCGGTGATCCGGACGTACCCGGTCCGCGTCGGCGAGTACGTCGCGGGGGTGTTGCTCGCGCGGCTGGTCGCGCTCGTCGCCGTGGTCGGCGTCCCGTACGCAGCTATCGGCGCCGTCGTCTGGCTGACCGCCGCGCCGGACACGGGGATCTTCGCGACCCACACCGGCGTCGACTCGCCGCTGCTGTACCTGCGGTTCCTCGCGTTCGTCCTCCTCCTCGGCGCGGCGTACGTGTCGCTCGCGGCGGCCGTCTCCGCGCTCGCCGCGAGCCGCCGCAGCGCGATCGCGCTCGGGAGCCTCGCCTTGGTGGCGGGCGTGCTCGGCGGCGACCTCGTCCTGCTCCGATCGCTCGCCGCCGGGGCATCACCGACGACGGTCCCCGCGTCGATCGCGCTCGCTCCCAACGGGGCGTTCCGCGGGCTCGTCTTCGAGCACGTGATCGGCGTCGCCTTCGCGCCGGAGGGCGGGTTCGTCTCGACCGCCCGGGCGGTCGCGTCGCTGGTCGGATGGACGCTCCTCGGGGCCGTCGTCGCGGGCGTCACGCTCGCCTACGGGCGGCGCGTCGACGCGGCGGTCGAGCGCGTTCGCCGCGAGATCGGGGACTGAGCGGCCGCGTGAGGCGGCCCGCCGATCAGTCGGCGGTCGTGTCGTCCCCGACCGACCCCGGGGCGTACGCGTACACCGCGTAGAGGACGACCGCGGCGATGAGGAAGTCCAGGCTGTGTTCGACGTAGTGGTGCACCGGCATCGGGACGACGCCGAGGACGGTGCCCGCGCCCACGACCGAGCGGGCGAGGAGGGCGCCGACCGCGACGCTTATCAGGCCGTACTGGGCGCTCCGCCGGCGGCGGTAGGCGACGAGGCTCACGAGGAAGAGCAGCCCCGTTCCGAGGCCGGCGACGAACACGACGCCGAGCAGCGGCAGCGAACCCTCTACGCCCCATCCGCCGGCGGTCGCGCTCGCAGTCGCGGTCGCGCTCGCAATCTGGCTCGCGAGAATCGGACTCACGTTCTCGGTGTCTACTGCGGCGAGCGACAAGAATACTCCCCCGGCCGCTCCCACGCGGAGAGAACGCGCGGGCTCGTTTTAGGTGCCGATCCGGTAGCTCCAAGCGAGCACCAATGCCGGAGACCAGAGTCCGGGTTCGCCGACACGTCCGCGACACGCCGGGCGTCCACTTCAACCGGGTGAGCCGCGACCTCGACATCGCCACCGGGCAGGCGCAGTACCACCTGCGCCGGCTCGTCCGGGACGGCGAGGTCGCCGTGGAGCGGATCGGCGGCCGCGCCCACTACTTCGATCCGGCGTTCGACCCGTGGGAGCGACGGGCCGTCGCCTTCCTCCGCCGCGAGACCGCCCGCGAGATCCTCGTTCGGCTCCACGCCGAGGGGGCGACCCGCCCGGCGACGCTCGCGGCGGAGTTGGACCTCGCGCGGAGCACCGTCTCGTGGCACGTCTCGAACCTCACCGAGAGCGGGGTCGTCGAGAAGTCCGACGACCGGCCCGTGCGCGTCTCGCTCGCGCGTCCCGAGCGGACCGCGGCGCTCCTCGACGAGGTGTCGGCATCGCTCCCGGACCGGATCGTGGACCGGTTCGTCCGGACCGTCGACGACCTGTTCGAGTAGCCCGCCCTCGCGGTCGCGGTCCGACGCCGTGACCGCGCTCCCCGCCGCCGGTAGATCGCGGGCCCCCGTTCGCCGATCGCACCAGATCCGTTAGGGCCGCCGCGTGCGTGGGTTCGGACATGCGCGAACTCGGGGGCGGCGTCGGCTCGCTCGGGGCCTCGCTCGCCCCCGCGACGGCGACGTGCGAGCCCACCGGAACGATCCACTCGGCGGAGCCGCTGAGCCTCGGCGTCTTCCTGCTCGTCGGCCTCCTCGGCGGCGCGCACTGCCTCGGCATGTGCGGACCGCTCGTCTCCACGTACGCGGACCGGATGCGCGAGGGCGCCGCCGACGGGCGAGCCGGCGGCCGGGACGACCTCACCGTGCGACAGGTGCGCCAGCACGCGCTGTTCAACCTCGGACGGACCGCCAGCTACGCCGCGATCGGCGGGCTGTTCGGCCTCGCCAGGAGCCTCGCGTTCGTGACGGGCCGCACCGTGACGACGGTCGCCGGCGACGTCCACGCGCTCGCGGGGATCGCGGTCGGCGGGGTCGTCATCGCGATCGGGGCGCGGTACGCGCTCCGGCTGGAACTCCAGCGGATCCCGGTGCCCGGGCTCGACGCCGCCGCCGGAGCGGTGACCGGTCGGATCGTGCCCCGCGTGGACGCGTGGGTCGGCAGCTGGCGGATCGTCGGGCTCGGCGCCGCCCACGGCCTCCTGCCGTGCCCGCTGTTGTACCCCGCCTTCCTGTACGCGTTCGTCTAGGGGAGCGCGCTCGGCGGCGCGGCCGCGCTCGGCGCGCTCGGCCTCGGCACCGTCCCGGCGCTGTTCGTCTTCGGCACCGCGTTCGGCGCCGTGAGCGTCGAGACCCGCATGCGGATCCACCGGGCGCTGGGCGTCGCCTTCGTCGCGCTCGGGTACATCCCGCTCCAGCACGGGCTCGCGACGCTCGGCGTCCCGCTGCCGCACCCCCCGATCCCGTACTACTCGCCGTTATAAATCCCGCGAGCGACGAGCCGCGTTCGACGGGCGCACCAGACCGGTTATGCGAGCGCGGTCCGACGACTTCGGTATGCAACGGCGAGCGGTGCTCGGCGGGATCGCTGCGGCGACGACCGGCGCGGTCGCCGGCTGCGCCTCGGTGCTCGGCGACGAGCCGGAAGGGGTCGTGCTCGGCCCGCAGGAGGACCAACTCGCGGACAGCGAGGATCTCGCGTATCCCGCGTACGGCCAACCACTCCCCGCGTTCGAGCTTCGGGACCCGATCGCGGGGGTGACGATCGACAGCGAGGCGCTCGATCGGACCGCGATCGTGACCGGGGTGTTCACCACCTGTCCCGTCGAGTGCGGGATCCTCCTTCGACGGCTGGTGTCCGTCCAGCGGCGGGTCGCCGACGCGGGACTGACCGACGAGACGGCCTTCCTCCCGATCACCTTCGACCCCGAGCGCGACGACGCGGCGACGCTTCGGGAGAACGCCGAGACGATCGGCGTGAACCTCGACAGCGGCAACTGGCACTACCTCCGCCCGGAGACGCCGGAGCGGGCGAAGGCGGTCGTCGAGGACCGGCTCGGGATCGGCTTCGAGCGGACGACCGAGAGCGAGCGACTCCCCGGGTACGACTTCACCCACGTCGTCGTCACCATGCTCGTCAATCCCGACGGGATCGTCGAGCGCGCGTACCGCGGCGAGCGGATCGACCGCGACCGCGTCGCCGGCGACATCGAGGCGGTCGCCGACGCCTTCGCCGCGGAGTGACAGCGGGGGAACGCACAAGCCGTCCGCCCCCCTTCGAGTCGGTATGAACGTGGACGTGCTGTTGTACGACGGCTTCGACGAACTGGACGGGATCGGTCCGTACGAGGTGTTCGACTACGCGCTGGAGTACGCCGGAGAGGGGGACGACCCGGCCGGGCGCGTCCGGTACGTGACCCTCGGCGAGCGCGACTCGGTGACCGCGAGCCACGGGACGCGCGTCGGGGTCGACGGGACCCTTCCCGAGCCGGACGCGGACGACGTCCCCGACCTGTTGCTCGTTCCGGGCGGCGGCTGGAACGCGCGCGACGCGGAGGCGAGCGCGTGGGCGGAGGCGCGGAAGGGGG
This sequence comes from Halorubrum sp. Eb13, assembly GCF_002252895.1. Lineage (NCBI taxonomy): Archaea > Methanobacteriati > Methanobacteriota > Halobacteria > Halobacteriales > Haloferacaceae > Halorubrum > Halorubrum sp. Eb13. The sequence goes on from NZ_NHPE01000033.1 coordinate 8,086, forward strand.
ACGTTCCCCGCGCGCTCGCGGCCCACCACGCGGCCGGCACGCGGATCGCCTCGGTATGCACCGGGTCCATGCTGCTCGCGGAGGCCGGCGTCACCGACGGGCGGCGCGCGGTCACCCACGCCGGCGCGATCGACGAGCTGCGCGAGTCGGGCGCCGAGGTCGTGGACGCGCGCGTCGTCGACGACGGCGACCTGCTCTCCGCGGGCGGTGTGACCTCCGGGATCGACTTGGCCCTGTACCTCGTCGAGCGGGAGTTCGGCGGCGACGTCGCCGACCGGGTCGCGACGGTCATCGAGTACGAGCGCCGCTACGAGGTCGCGGGCGGGGGCGGGGGCGACTGAGTCTGTCAGTCGCCGCCGTCGTCCGGGATCGGGGCGTCCGCCTCGTTCTCCTCGCCCTCGTTGCTCGTGACCTCGCCGTCGGCCTCGACCGTGATCACGGTGCAGTCGAGTTCGCTCCGGAGGAACGAGTCGATGTCCGGGTCGGAGAGGAGCTTCTGGACCATCCGCCGCCAGCGACCCGCCTGCTTCGAGCCGATGACGACGACGTCGGCCTTCTCGGCGACGATCTCCTCTAAGATCGTCTCCTCGACGAGGAAGCCGCGTCGGACGACGTACCGCGCGCGGTCCACCGCCCCGATCCGCCGCTCGACGGCGCGCTTGAGGTCGCTGCGGGAGACGCCGCCCGAGTTCTGATACAGGTCAACGTGGAGGATCGTGAGGTCGGCGTCGCGCTCATCGGCGACGCGGACGGCCTCTCGCAGCGTCGCCGCCGAGTGCGACGACGGCGGGAACCGGACCGGGACCACGACGAGAGTCATGTCCGGAGAGTTGCAGTGGAGGGATAAATACGCTGTCGGTGCGAATACTCGCGCTGAGAATCGAATGGCCCCGCTCGCACGACGGGAGCGCCGGTCACACGGTGGGAGCGCAGGTCATACGACCGGAGCGCCGATCACGCGATAGGAGCGCCGGTCACGGCCGCGAACTGCTCCGGATCGAACCGAACGCCGCCGACGCTGTCGACCCACGGAAGCCGCCGCAGCCGCCGAGCGCGGTCGTGGGACACGCGGACGACCGCAAACCCCGATCGGTGATGGAGCACGAGCCGGCCGCCCGTCCCCACGAGCCCGAGCAGCCCGGTGACGAACGCGTCGTGGTCGACCGACTCCGGACGCTTCACGAAGAAGAACGCCTCCGCGTCGGGGTCGGGTCCCGCGACCTCGATCGACGCGCCGAACCGCTCCGCAAGGGTCACCGCTCCTCCGTCAGCCGGGTCGCCTGCTCGATCCAGTCGGCGGCTCGGCTCGTCGACGCCCGCGTGATCTCGGCGACCGTCTCCGGATCGAGCGTCGACAGCCGCGCGACGGATCCGATCCCCTTCTCGCGGAGTCGACTCGCGTACGTCGGACCGATACCGGAGACGGATTCGAGCTCGATCGGCTCCTCGCGGCCGCCGAGCTCCTCCTGTAACGCGCGGACCCGTTCGACCGGGATCGACAACAGCTCGGCGAGCTCCTCCGGGTCCCGCTCCACGAGCGCGTCGAGGTCGGTGACGCCGGCGCGGCGCAGTCGGTCCGCGACGGCCGAGCCGTTCTCCGGGTCGACCTCGACGATCGCGCGGCGGAACGCCTCCATGCGCGCCTTCTCCTCGTCGTCGGTCCGTTCTTCGGGCCTCTCCTCAGCGGTCTCGTCGGGGTTCTCCTCTCCGGTCTCGTCGGCGGGCGCGTCGTCCGCGGGTTCGTCCGCGTTCGAATCGCTCCCTCCCGTCGCGTCCGAGTCGGTCGAGGCGCCGGTATCCGCCTCCGCGCTCGACTCGTCGGCCGACTCCGAATCGTCGCCGGGCTCCTCGGCGAGGACGAGGTCGACGGGAGCACCGGGCTCGGCGACGGCGTAGGCGTCGGGGAACTGCTCGACGACGGCCCCGGGCGTCGTCGTCGGGTCGGGAGCGCGTTCGACCGTTCCGACCGCGAGGTCGGCGGCCGTCAGCCGGCTGACCGCGGCCTCGCGCGACAGCCCCCGTAGCTCCGGCACGTCGACGTACTCCGTCTCCGGTCGTTCCGGTTCGGTGCGGGGCGCCCGCAGCCGGAACGAGACCTCGCTGAGGTTCGCCGAGAGCGACGACTCGTCCAGCGAGGGGAGGTGCATCCGGACCCCCTCCTCGGTCTGGGTGACGTTCGCCTTGAGCGTGAAGTCGACGTCGTCGACGCGGTAGCGCTCGCTCGACAGGTCCTCGTCGGCCGCCTCCAGCGCCGCGCCGAGGTTCGAGAAGACGGTCTTCGGCTCCAGCGCCGGGCGCTCCATCTCCAGTTCCCGGACGCGCTCCTGAAGCCGCTCGCGGTCGTCCGTCAGCTTCGAGAGCTGGTGTTCGAGCGCGTCGCGTTCGGTCCGCACGTCGAGCACGTCGGTCTGGAGCCGGACGAGCGACTCCTGCTGCTCGGTGATCACCCGCTCGACCGCCGCCCGCTCGACGGTTTCGAACTTCTCGACGTCGACCTGGGGGATCTCCTCCAACTGAAACGTCTCAGCGATGCGATACGATTCGCTCTTGGCGTCGAACCGGTCGCTCATGGCCGACGCGACTCCGGCGGAACGGGCGCTATCTTGAGGCGTACCTCGCTCGCGATCTCGGCGTCCACCTCGTACTCGCCGACGACGCGGTGGTTGAGCGGCACCGCGCTCACGACGGGCTTGTACCCGCGGACCTCGTTGGTCTCCGGGTCTCGGATCTCCTTACCCTCGACGGAGAGCGTCAGCTCCAGGTCCGCCTCGACCTCGGAGAACCGGAGCCAGGAGGCGTCGAGGTCGTACGCGAGTTCGCCGCTCTCGATCTCCCGTTCGAGCGCGCGCTGGGCCGCCATCGATCGGCGGTCCAACTCCTCCTGGCCCTCCGCGACCGAGAACGCGACCGAGCGGACGAACTCCGAGAGCGGTCGCGCGAGCCACTCGTCAGTCGGCACGGTCGCCTCCGCGTTCCGCGTCCGCTTCCGCCGGGGGGCCGACCCGCCTCGGCAGCGGCGTCGGTTCGAGACGCGCGGCCAGTCGAGCGTTCGCGCCGCCCTCCCGGTCGAACCGCCGCCGGTCGATCACCGACTGCGTGCTCGCCGTGAGCCCGTCTACGGGTTCGTTTTCGTCGTCACTCAGTCGGTCGGTGTCGTCCGCTCCTTCATCGATCCCCCGAGCGTCGTCGCCCTCGCGCTCGGTCGCGCGCACGTCGACGGCGACCTCGATCGTCGCCTCGCTGAACCGGTACCAGGCGGGCGTGATCCCGAGTTCCAGCAGGGACCGACGCTCCGTCGCGGCCGGCGTCGCCGTGACCGAGCCGTCGGTGTCGATCGTCCGCGTGACCGACGGGACGACCTCGAGTTCGGTCTCCGCGAGCGACGCCCCCGTCGCCGCGCTGTGCGCGTCGAGCGCGGTCTGCGCGTCGGCGACGCCCGCGGCCAGCAGGGAGACGAGGTCGTCGAACGGGACGTCCGCGACCGGCTGAGTCGGTCGGCGGCGGGCTGTACTAGGCGGGGAAACGTGATGGGCTCGTAGTGGCATAGGTGTCGGTGTCGCGGGTGCGGATGCGGTCGCCGGCGAGAGCCGCGCTCTCGGGTGTCGGCGACCGGGACCCGATTCGATCACTCGTCGGTCGTGGTGCGGTTGTCGACCGTCTCGACCTCGGGGAAGAGGTACGGCGGCTCCGGCACCGGGACCATCGTGGTCTTCAGTTTGCTCGTCCCGTGCACCTCCTTCCCGAACTTGCGGTTGTGGCTCACGTCGGTCTGGATGCTGCCGCCCCACAGGCCGAACCCGGCGTGCGCCTCGGCGCTGACGTCGATGTTCGTCTCCCGTTCGGTGGTCGTCTTGATGTCCATCTCGACCTCGATGACGGCCTCCGAGAACCGGTAGAACGTCGGGAACAGCCCCGCCTGCAGCAGCGAGACGTCTATCGCGTCCGCCGAGGAGTAGGTGACGTCGCCGTTCGAGTCGATCGTCCGCGTGATCGCCGGGACGACCTCGATCTCGGTCTCCGCCAGCGTCTTGGCGACCTCGACCGAGTTCATGTCCAACTGGTTCTGTGCGTCCGCGATCCCCTGCCCCATGCTGGCCACCATCTCGGGGAACGGTACGTCGAGTAACTCCTGTCCTACGGACATTCTTAAGCAATAATCACAATAGATATTAAACTAGTATGTAATAAATTAGAGGAGTTGTCACCGGTTTTTGTCGGCGTAACCGCGCTCGCGCCGTCGGTCGACGGCCCTCGAGTGTCACGGATTCCGACTCGGCGGCGACCCGGGGGTCGCTCCCGTCGGCCCCACTCCTGCGGGAAGCAGGCCGATCATGTGGCCATCGCTAAGAACGTGATGAGAGTAAGACAGGCGTGCACTGCGACCCGGCCGGAAAGGGAGTCCGCCCTCCCCGAATTGAACTCGCCGAGACAGTCCGGGCGTGCGGCTCGCTCCGCTCGCCGTTCCGGGCTGTGACTCGTCTGCTCAATTCGGGTCGATCGTCCCTCACGTTCAGCAACCGATCGCTGTCGCTCACGGTTGCTGAGGTTCAGTCCGCCCTCCCCGAATTGAACGGGGGACAAGTCGATCTACAGTCGACTGCTCTACCAGGCTGAGCTAAGGGCGGTCACTGAAACATAGCCGCTGGATTCGACTTAAGGGTTCCCTTTCAGCGCAGGTGTGATCCGCCGTACCGCGGGCGCCTCGGGCACCGCCCGGCTCGCTCCGATCTCGCCCGCCGCGCGCGGTTTTTAAGTCGCTCGCGGCGGGAGCGGGCGTATGGCCGACGGCGACGACAGACAGGCGACGTTCGGGTCGGACGGGAGCTTGGAGACCGACACGACGCCGGACGCGACCGGCGACAACGACTTCGGCGAGCCGAAGGAGGCGAACGAGACCGACGGGGGGTACAACCGCTACGCCGTCTCCAGCCTGCTCCAGAAGGCCGTGCGGCGCTCCGACGAGGAGGTCGCCGCGTGGGCCGCCTGGGAGCTGGCGCGCTCCGGCTACTCGTGGAACCTCTGGGACCGCCTGAACCTCTACGTCGTCGAGGACCTCCGCGCCGGCAGCGACGTCGCGCTCGCGATCCAGCGCTACGAGGAGCTCGCTACCGAGCGCTGGGAGCCCGCCGAGTGGAAGGGCCGCCTCTGCGCGATCCACGCCGCGCTGGCGGCCGCCCGCGCGCGGTCGACCCGCGAGGGCCCCAACGCCGACGAGTACTTCCGCGCCGTCGCCGACCGCCGCGCCGAGGCCCGCGAGCGCGGCGAGGAGCCCGCCCACGACTTCCCGGTCGGCGACCTCGAACCCGGCGGCGAGTTCGACGCGATCTTCGACGGCCACACCGGCGAGGGGTCGAAGCTGGGGCGCGGCACGCGCTTCTTCAAGACGCGCGGCGCGCGGGTCGGACCGGAGGGGGAAGGCGAGCACAGCGCCCGCTGGCAGCGCCTCGCGATGCTGCTCGACGACGACCGCGACTACTCCGCCGCCGAGCTCGACCGCGCCGTCGAGCCCGTCGACCCGGACGACCCGTGGCGCGAGCCCGAGACGGTCGGCGGCGGGGACGACGAGAGCGCGGAGGGAGACCGGACCGGCGAGGGCGAGAGTCGGAACGGATCCGACGACGCCGACGGGTCACTCTCAGACTTCTCGTCGTAGTCGCCGGCTGACCCGCGGACCAGCGGACCGCCGACCGCCGTCCGTCGACCGCCGACCGCCAATCGCCAGTCGCCGACCGCCAATCGCCAATCGCCGACCGCCAATCGCCAATCGCCGACCGTCCGCTACCGCACCCGTGTCGCCGGTTCCGCCAACGCTTATCAGCCCGGCTTGGGAAGTGACGGCATGGCAGACGTAGCGATCGTCGGTGGCGGGCCGGCCGGACTCAGCGCGGGGCTGTTCGCGGGCAAGAACGGGCTCGACGCGGTCCTGTTCGACACCGACAAGACCTGGATGCACAAGGCGCACCTGTTCAACTACCCCGGGATCGGCTCGGTCGGTGGCGACGAGTTCCTCGCGACCCTCCGCCAGCAGGCGGACGACTTCGGCGTCGATCGGAAGCAGGGCGAGGAAGTCACCGACGTCGCCGAGTCGGACGCTGGGTTCGCGGTGACGACCGAGGCGGGCGAGTACGAGGCCGACTACCTCGTGCTCGCCACGGGCGCGAGCCGCGACCTCGCGGAGTCGCTCGGCTGCGCGCTCGGCGACGACGACACGGTCGACGTCGACGTCTCGATGGAGACCAGCGTCGACGGCGCCTACGCGACGGGCGGGATGGTCCGCGCCGAGGAGTGGCAGGCGGTCATCTCGGCCGGCGACGGCGCCGCCGCGGCCCTCAACATCCTCTCGAAGGAGAAGGGCGAGCACTACCACGACTTCGACGTCCCCGACACCGCGACCTCGGTGTTCGGCGACCTGATCGACGACGTCGAGTAGCCGGACTCGCCCCCGGCGCCCTCGCCGTCCGATCCCCGCCGTTTCAGTCGTCGTCAGCGGCGGCGCTCACGACGCCGGCGTCGGTCGGGTTCGCCCCGCCGTACCGTTCGACGAACTCGTCGAGCCGAGCGGGGTCGTCGGCGCCGGGGAGCGGCTCCGTCGCGGTGTCGCAGCCGGCGTCGACGCCGAGTCGCTCGCAGACGCGGTCGGCCGTCAGCTCGGCCATCTCCCGGTAGGTCGTCAGCTTCCCGCCGACGACCGTGTGGAGGTTCCCGACGCCCTCGTCGGCGTGGTCGATCACGGTGAATCCGCGCGAGATCCCGCGCCGGTTCGATCCCGTCTCGTCCGGCGCGTACAGGGGGCGGACGCCCCACCACCGTCTCACCTCCGGGGCCTCGGCGACCGCGGGGAGCATCGCCGCGCACTCCTCGATCGAGCGCTCGACCTCCCAGTCGGCCGTCTCGTACTCGTCCGGGTCGTCGACCGGGACGCTCGTCGTGCCGAGCACGGCCTCCCCCTCGTGGGGGACGACGATGTCGCCGTCGTCGGGGTCGCGACACCGGTTCAACACCGGATCGAGCCCGTCGTACTCGACGGATATCATCACGCCGCGGCTCGGCGCCATCCCCACATCGACGCCGGCCAGGTCGGCGATCCGGTCGGCCCACGCCCCCGTCGCGTTGACGACGTGGTCCGGTCGGAGCGCGGCGTCGACGTCGCCGCCGACGCGCACGGTCGAGACCGCGCCGTCGGCCGTCTCGACGGCCTCGACGGGCGCGTCGGTGTGGACGGTGGCGCCGTGTCGCTCGGCGTCGGCCGCGTTCGCGGCGACCAGCCGAGAGGGATAAATCACGCCGTCCGGCACGCGGAACGCCTCCGCGACGTCGTCGGAGAGCCCTGGAACGACCGCCTGCGCCTCGTCGGCGTCGAGCCGCTCGGTCTCGATCCCGATCTCCTCGCAGGCCGCCACCTTCTCTTCGAAGTAGTCCGGGTCGTCGCCGCCGAGGCGGACGAACAGCCCGTCGGTCTCGCGGAGGCACGCCCCGGCGATCTCGCGGAGCGTCCGGTTCTCGCGGAGGCACTCCTCGGCGCCTCGGGGGTCGTCCTCCGCGTAGCGGGCGCCGCTGTGAAGCAGGCCGTGCGAGCGCCCGGAGGTGCCGCCGGCGAGCCCGCCGCGGTCGACGAGCGTCACGTCGACGCCGCGGAGCGCCAGGTCGCGGGCGACTCCGGCCCCGGTCGCGCCGCCTCCGATCACGAGGACGGTCGGGGTGTCGCTCACGATCGGCCACCTCGGTCGGCGAAGCGGTTCGCGCGCACGTACACGACAGTCATCGGTCTGCGTCGCAGGCTCATGTCACACGTTACGACTAGCCACACTTGAGGCTACCGTCGCCGGTGGTTCGAAACCGTCGAGAAGAACCGTCTCAACCCTTCTGTACGTGAAAGCTCGGACCGGTCGAGGGTCTTACCGGGAGCCGCCGGCCGACGCCGGGCACGTGTCGACGCCGAGCAGGGAGTAGAGCGCGCACGTGCCGGTCGCGGCGGTCCCGAGCATGATCAGCGAGACGACGCCGAGGACGGGCGCGGCCAACGCCGGCACCGGAACCGCTCCCGCGAGCGTCGCGAGCGAGGCGATTCCGAACACCGCACCGAGGGCCGTTCTGACGCGCTTGTCCGTGGAACCGACATTCTGGTTCATGATTCACAATACGGTACACACATGTAAATACGTTCCCACGCCGGCTCGTCGGTCAGCCGTCGTCGTCGAAGGCGGACAGATCGGTCTGACGACCGCGCCGACGCCCGTCAGCGGTCGCCTCGCCGGCACCGCCGCTCGCTTCGGCCCCTCGTTCCGAGGCCTCGCTCCCGTGCTCCTCCGCGATCGCCCGTGCGGCGTCGAGTCCGCCCGAAAGGGAGGCGCGGCGGGCGATCCGCTCGTCCGCCAGCCTAGCGGCGGCCTCGGGATGCGCGTCGTAGTACCGCCGCTGGAACTCCTCGCGGGCCGCCTCGAAGTCGATGACGGGGTAGGGGTACTCCTCGCCGATCGAGACGCCGCACTCAGCCTGAACGGCGAGCGGGGCGTGCTCGGGGCGGTCGAGGTGCTCGACTGGGAGCGGCTCCAGTTCGGGAACCCACCGCGCGATGAACTCCCCGTCCGGGTCGTGGTCGCGGACCTGCTTGCGCGGGTTGTAGAGCCGGAGCCCGGGGCGACCCACGAGCCCGCACTGCGACTGCCACTGCGTGTAGTTGATCGCGGCGTCCGCGTCGATCAGGTGCTCGTGGAAGTGGTCCGCGCCGATCCGCCACGGCTGCTGGAGGACGTGGAAGTAGACGCTCGCGCAGAGCGCCCGCATCCGGAAGTTGAGCCAACCGGTCTCGCGGAGGCAACGCATGCTCGCGTCGACCATGGGAAACCCGGTCTCGCCGGCCTTCCACGCCGCGACGAGTTCCGGGTCGTGTCGGTCCCGGTTGAATCCGGCGTACACCGGGTTGACGGCCTCGTCGAGCCACCCCGGCCAGTCGACCAGCTTCTGCCGGTAGTGGCGGTTCCAGAACAGCCGGGAGACGAACATCGACTTCCCCCGGCCGTCCGGCGCGTGCTCGTCGACGTACCGGTGGACCTCCCGAAGCGAGAGACAGCCGAACCGCAGGTACGGCGAGAGGCCGCTCGTGCCCTCGCGGGCGTCGACCGGCGAGGAGATGTTCCCGGGGTAGTCGCCGAGCCGCCCGGCGAACGACGCCAACCGATCGCGGCCCACCGCCCGACCGCCGTCCGGCACCTTCGATTTCTCGGGGGTCACGTCGTAGGCGGCCGCGACGGCCTCGGGCGACGGAACGAACGAGTCGCCGGTGTCCGGGGACGAGTCGGAGCCCGATCCCGATCCCGGTCCGGTCGCTATCCGCTCCACGTCGACGCGTCGCGGGTCCCAGTCGTGCGCGTCGGCGGCCAGCCACGACTCGATCGCTCCCTTCCACTCCCGGCGCGAGCGATCGGCGTCGCGGACCAGTCCGTCGCCGTCGACGAACTCGACGCCGATCTCGTCGCGGGCGCGCTCGTCGCGCCGGAGTCCGTACCGACCGGTCACGCTCCGCGTCGCGACCACGTCCCAGCCGGCGTCGACGAAGCGACCGAGCACCTCGATCGGGTCGCCGTGGGCGTACGTCAGGCCCGGCGCGCCCACGTCGCGGTACTGTCGGTCGAGGTCGCGCAGGGAGTCGTGAAGGAACGCGATCCGGGCGTCGCACGCGAGGCCGCGGTCGCCGTAGAAGGCGGGATCGAAGACGAACAGCGGGAGAACGACGGGGTCGGCGTCCTCCGCGGCCGCCGTCCCATCAGCGTCCTCCGCGGTCGCCGCCTCGTCGGTATCGCGCTCCGTCGCCGCGGCCGCGGACGCGGACGCGGCCGTCGCGAGCGCGGGATTGTCCGCGATCCGGAGGTCCTCGCGGTGCCAGACCACGGTGCCGGCCTCGGTCGGCGACCCGGTGACCGACCGAATCGCCTCCGGATCCGGGACCGTCGGCGGCGTCGGGGCGTGGTCGTCCGCACCCATGTTCGATCCCGGATACGGGCTCTCGCCGCAAGGCCTTGTCGGCGGCGGCCCGGGTGGCCGGCAGACCCGGACGGCCGGCGGCCGACACCGCGGAGACCTTGCCGCCGAACGGGCGTGCGCGGCGTCCTCCTCGCTTAGTGACTTATTTAAATAGCGTCAGCGGGTCGACGGCGGCGACTGAGCGCCGCTTACTCGCCCGTCTCGATCGGCGCGCCGACGAGGTTGCCCCACTCGGTCCACGAGCCGTCGTAGTTACGGACGTCGTCGTAGCCGAGCAGTTCGTGCAGGAGGAACCACTCGATCGACGAGCGCTCGCCGACTCGGCAGTAGGTGATCGTCGACTCGTCGCCGTCGACGCCAGCCTCGCTGTACAGCTCGCGGAGCTCGTCGGCGCTCTTGAACGTGCCGTCCTCGTTCAGCGTGGTCCCGATCGGGACGCTGCTGGCGCCGGGGATGTGGCCGCCGCGCTGGGCGGTCTCGTTGAGCCCCTCGGGCGCGATGACCTCGCCGGAGAACTCTTCGGGCGAGCGGACGTCGACCATCGGGATCCCCTCCTCGATCGCCTTGTCGATGTCGTCCTTGTAGGCGCGGACGCTCTCGAAGGGGCCGCGGGCCTCGTAGTCGCGCGGCGTGAAGTCGGGCTCCTCGGTCGTGAGCGGGTAGTCGTTGGCGACCCAGTACCCCTTCCCGCCGTCGATAACGCGGACGTCATCGTGACCGTAGTACTTGTAGATCCAGTAGCCGAACAGCGCGAACCAGTTCGGGACGCGGCCGCCGCCGTAGACGACGACCGTCGTGTCGGCGTCGATGCCGGCCTCGCCGTTGCGGGCCGCGAAGTCCGCCTTCGAGACGATGTCGCGCTCCGTCTCGTCGGTGAACACCTCGTCCCACTCGAAGTTCAGCGCGCCGGGGATGTGCCCCTCTTCGTACGGCGTGTACTCCGACTCGTCTGTGACGGTCGGATTGTTGATCTCGACGAGCCGGTGATCGGAGTCGTCGTCCTGAAACGCGTCGAGGTTCGATTCCACCCAGTCCGCCGTGACGAGTACGTCCTCAGACATCACCTCATGTTACGCGGGCGACGGTTTTGAAGGCCCGGTACTGGTGGTCATTGCCGTCGTCTCTGACGCCGCGGCCGCCGCGGACGTCCTCGGTCGGCACTCCTCGCCCGTCGAGCGCGGCGATCGCGGCCGACGCTACCGGATCACAGTCACCGGCACGTCCGCCTTGTCGACGACGCTCTTCGCGACGCTGCCGACGACCTGCTCGCGCTCCTCGCTCAGCCCCCGGTGACCGACGTATATGGCGTTGACGTCCGCCTCGGCGGCGTAGTCGGCGATCGCGTCGGCCGGGCGACCGGTGAGCAGCTGCGTCTCCACGTCGATGGACTCGTCGCCGACCGCCTCCTCGGCGACCGTCTCGGCGTTGGCGAGGACGCTCTGGCCGGCCTCGACCGCGGCCTCCTCGCCCGGGAGGACGATCGTTCCGTCGACGAGCTCCGAGTCCGGCGTCAACACGTGGGCGATCTCGAGGGTCTCGTAGAACGCGACCGCCTGACGCGCGGCGTACCGGACCGCCTCATCGCTCTCAGTCGATCCGTCGGTGGCCACGAGATAGCTCATATCCGAAGGTCGCGGCGGCACGCATATAACTCCTGTCCGGCGTTCTCACGTCCTGCGGTTCCGGTCCGCCGTCAGCCGTCGAGGGCGACGCGGTCCCCGTCCGACGCGTGGATCGCTTCGAGCGCCGCCTGGACCCGGGTCGCCTCCCCGAAGGAGACGAGGTCGCCCCCGTCGCCGTCCATCGCCCGCGCGAACTCGGTCAGCAGCGCCGCGGTGGTGTCGCCGCGCTCGTCGACGAGGGTCCGCTCGCCCTCGCGGCCGCGGTCGCGAACGAGCCGGTGCCACTCAGTCAGCGAGAGCGACCCGTCGTCCCCGACGACTGTGACGACGTTCTCCTCCTCGCCCTCGTGGTCGCAGAGCAGGTCGATCGTCCCCCGAACGCCGTCGGCCCGGAACGTCCCGACGACGTCGTCCTCGTACGCGTCCGGCCCCGCGTAGCCGACGTCCGCGCTCACCGCGTCGACGGCGCCGAACAGCTCCCGGACGCCGAAGAGGAAGTGGGTCCCGACCTCCCGCAGCGGGCCGCCCTGTTCGCGCGACTCCAGCCACGCGACGTCCTGCCACTCGCGCGGCCACTGCGGGAAGCGGAACCGGAGTTCGACCCGGCGCGGGTCGCCGATCGCGCCCGCTTCGACCAGCTCTCGAAGCCGGACGAATCCGGGCGTGTACCGGAACGGGAGGTTCACCGCGGTCGCGAGGTCCCGGTCCGCGGCGAGGGAGCTCATCCGCCGGCCCGCCTCGGCGTCCGCCGCGATGGGCTTCTCGCAGATCACGTGGCGGCCGGCGTCGAGCGCGTCGGTGACCACCGCCTCGTGAGCGACCGGGGGGACGCCGACGTAGACGGCGTCGAGCCCCTCTCGCTCCGCGAGCGCCGCGTGATCGGTCATTGTCGCCGTCGACGCCGTGCCGTAGTCGGCCGCCAGGGAGGCGGCCCGGTCCGCGTCGAGGTCGCAGGCCGCGGCGAGCTCGTACCGATCGTGGGCGTCGACCGCGGCGGCGAGCCGGGTCCCGATCACGCCGCAGCCGACGATGCCGATGTCGTACATGGATCCGGGGAACGGGCAGGGAGGCTTGTACCTTCGGAAGGGGGTCGCGCGGCCGCGACTCAGTCGCGGTCGACCGGTCGCGCGACCATCTCGCCCCACGATTCGAAGCCGTGGCGGTCGTAGAACGCCCGGGCGCGCTCGTTCGCGGGGTCGACGTCGAGCACCACCCGGTCCAGCGGGAGCGACTGGTCGCCCGCGAGGTCGACGGCGGCGGCCATCAGGTCGTCGGCGACGCCCGTGCCGCGGTGTTCCGGGGCGACGTAGAGCTCGTTTATCACGGCCGCGTCCCAGATCATCGCCAGCCGCTCGGGAAGCACGAAGACGTAGCCGACGACCGACTCGCCCTCCCCCTCGTCGACCGCGACCGCCACGCACCGCTCGTCGTCGGCGACGCATCGCTCGACCCACGCCAGCCACTCCTTCCGGTACTCGTCGGTGAGCTTCCCCTCGTAGACGGCCGCCTTGTCGTCGCCACCGGTGTTCGCGCCGAGCCCGCGCTCGAAGGCGAGCTTACACTCGTACAGGTCGTCGGCGTCGCTCGCGGGATCGTACGGTCGAAGCGCGACATTCACGCCTCATCGCCCCCGTTCCCGGCCTCGATGTCGCCCCCGTTCCCGGCCTCGATGTCGCCCCCGTTCCCGGCATCGATGTCGTCCCCGTCCTCCAGCACGAACTCCGCGAGCGTCGGCACGAACGTCCCGATGTCGGTGACCATCCCCACTGCCTGCGCCGAGCCCCGGTCGAGCAGTTGGGTGACGGTCGCGGGGTTGATGTCGACGCAGACGGTCTTCGTCGTCGACGGGAGGCAGTTGCCGACGGCGACCGAGTGGAGCAGCGTCGCGAGCATGATCACGATGTCGGCCTCGTGGGCCTGCTCGCGGATCGCGTTCTGCGCCTCGACGGCGTCGGTGATCGTGTCCGGCAGGGGCCCGTCGTCGCGGATCGACCCCGCGAGGACGACGTCGACGTCGCGCTCGACGCACTCGTACATCACGCCCTCGGTGACGATCCCCTCCTCCACGGCGGGTTCGATCCCGCCCGCGCGGATGATCTCCGAGATGGTCCAGATGTGGTGTTTGTGCCCCTTCCGCGGGTGTTCGAGCGTCTCGACGTCCATCCCGAGCGACGTGCCGTACAGCGAGCGCTCCAGGTCGTGCGTCGCGAAGCCGTTCCCGGCCGAGAGCGCGTCGACGTACCCCGCGGCGACGAGGTCCGCGAGCGCGTCGCCCGCGCCCGAGTGGATCACGGCCGGCCCCGCGACGACCATCACGGTGCCGCCCGAGCGCTTCACCGCGCGGAGCTCCGCGGCGACCTCGCGGATGGTGGACTCGGAGGGCCGCTCCGCGGAGACCCCGCCCTGCATGAAGCCGAAGGCGCCGCCGCCGCTCCGCGGGCGCTCCGGCGGCCGCACTCGGATCCCCGACTGGTCGGTCGCGATCAGGTCACCCTCCTCGACCGCGTTGAGCACCTTCGTGTGCGCTCGCGGCTCGCCGTTCGGACCGCCGTCCGGCTCCACGACCAGCGCGCAGTCCATCTCGATCCGCTCGACCTCGGTCCACTCCCCGTCGTACAGCACCTCGGTCGGGTGGTTCGTGGTGGAGTAGAAGTCGGGCGGCACGACCCTGTCCGCGGGGGCCGCGACGAGGTCCACGTCGGTCGGACTCTCGAGCACCGCGCCGTTCTGGTGGAGCTCGTGGAGGATCGCCCGGAGCGTCTCCGCGTCGTCGGCCGAGACCGTCATCCGGCAGTAGGACTCCTCATCTTCGTGTTTTCCCACGTCGAACCGCTCGACGTCGAAGGAGCCGCCGAGGTCCATCACGGCGCCGAAGCAGCGCTGCATCGTCCCGCTGTCGATGATGTGCCCCTCTATCTCGACGGTGCGTTCGTGGCTCATACCGCACCGTTTCGGCCCGCGGAGAAACCCGTTTCCCCTTCGGCGGGGACACCGCGGGAACTCCGGCCCGGCCGGCGGTCCCGGAGCCTCAGATCAGCCCGAGCGCCGCGAGGATCTGGTTGCCGAACACCATCGCGATCAGCCCGGCGAGCATCACGAGCCCCGACGAGACGGTGATCGTCCGGACCGCGGCGTGCCGGTCGGAGAGCGGGATCCGACTGATCACCGCCTCGGCGACCATCCGGAGGATCCGCCCGCCGTCGAGCGGGAACGCCGGGAGGCAGTTGAACAGCGCGAGCTGGATGTTGATCCAGCCGGTCCAGAAGAGGAGGTTCGCGAGCAGGAAGACCCCGCCGGCGAGCGCGCCGGAGGCCCCGTCGACGACGAAGAAGTTCGTCACGTCGCCGGTGAACCCCGCGAAGTTGAACGGGAGCCCGAAGAGACTGCCGAGCGGGAGGATGAGCGAGACGAACACGAGCCCGAGCGGCGAGTCGGTCAGGCCGCCGAGCGCCATTCCGTCGCCCGCGGCCTCGCCGCCGTCGCCGCCGAGCAGTTCGAGGTACGCGCCGGCGGGGTACTCGGAGACGCCGAAGTCGTCGAGCGCGAGCCCGCTCGATCCGGGGAACACCGAGACGCCAACGAACCCGCCGTCGCGGTTCGGGTGCGGGGCCAGCTCGACGTCGTACGTCTGCCGCTCGTCCGCGGCGTCGTAGGCGATCACCTCGACCGTCGCGCCGGGGTCGCGCTCGCCGAGGACCGCCGAGAGGTCTCCGGCGTCGTGGATCCGCTCCCCGTCGATCGAGACGATCGTCAGCGGCTCGCCGGGCGCCGCCCCGGCGTCGTCGAGCGGGCCGTCCTCCTGCACGCCGAGCGCGTAGGCGCCGATCGGGATCTCCGCGGTCGTCGCGTTGCCCCCGTCGCCGCCGGCGCTCCTCACCGACACCGTGGCTCGCTCCGCGTCGCCGACGGCCTCGTAGAAGCCGCGCTCGGTCGCCACCGGGTCGCCGTTCACCGACTCGACGGTCAGCGGCGCCTCCGCGATCATCACGCCGAGGGGGTTCCCGCCGGCGGAGCCGACCGCCTGCAGCGAGCGCTCGACCTCGACGGTGCGCTCCCCGTCGCCGTCGTCGGCCGAGACCGTCACCGTGTCGCCCGCGTCCGCGAGCGCGGCCTCGAACTCGGCGGCCGTGTCGACCGGCGCGCCGCCGACCTCGACGATCCGGTCGCCCGCCGCGAGCCCAGCGGCCTCGGCCGGCGAACCGGGGTTCACCTCGCCGACGGCGTAGCCGGGCGCCGGCGAGATGGCGCCGGCGACGGGGCCGAACAGCAGCGCGAACACGAGCACCGTGAGCAGCGTGTTGGCGGTGACGCCGGCCGCGAACATCCGGGCGCGGGCGCCGCGGGAGGCCGCCTGCGTCGCCTCCTCGTCCGGTTCGACGAAGGCGCCGACGGGCAGGACCGCGAAGAAGACGAGTCCCATCGACTCGATGTCGATGTCCTCGACGCGGCACAGCAGGCCGTGCGCGCCCTCGTGGACGACCATCGCGACCGCGAGCCCGCCGACGATCTCGGGCGCGACCGACAGCGGCAGGAAATCGTTGACGCCGGGGATGATGAGGAAGTTCTGCGGCTGCCGGATCGCGGAGGGCTGAGCGGTGTTCAGCGCCGAGGCCGCCGACGAGAGGATCAGGAAGAACGACCCGATCATCGCGACGAGGGCCCCGCCGAGCCCGAGGTTCGCGAGCCCGCGCCAGAAGCGTCTCGGGGCCGCGAGCCGGTCGAGGAACTCCCGGCCCCGGAGCGTGCGGAGGGTCAGTATCGGACCGGAGACGCCGACCGACTCCGGCAGTATCCCGCGGTCCCGGAGCCACAGCGCGGCCGCGGAGTACGCGAGGACACCGGTGAGGACCCACAGGAGCGTGTTCTCGGCGAACAGGTCCGTCAACGCGTTCATTACCGTCACGTCCGTGTCCGTTCGGTGTAAGGCGTTCGGTTATCGGAACCGACTCGGCGGGGAGCAGCCGTCGCGTCGGCCCGCCTCCGAGCGGGGCGCCGTCCGTATTCCGAAGGGATAGCGGCCGAGAACTCAACACCCAAGTACCCCGCGGATCAACGCCCGTCCATGTTCGCGCTCATCGACTTCGTCGCGCGGGTCGTCGGCGACATCGGCCGCTTCCTCGACATCTTCCTGAACGACCTCATCCTCGGCGCCGGAGACCCGCTCTCGGCGCTGCTCGTCCTCGTCGGGCAGGTCCTGATCGTCGCCTCCGTGGCCGCGCTCGGCTACGCCGCGGTCGGCGCCCTGTTACAGGAGATCGGCGTGAAGATCCCCTCGCTCGGTGGTCGCGGTCGCTCCGAGCAGTAAGCGGGCGTCGACCTCACTCGCCGCGGCGACGTGGACCGCGGTCGCGACCGGATCCTCTGCGACGGCGTCGACCGCGGTCGCGACCGGGCTCAGTCGTCGGTCGAGGCCGGCCGCGTCCGGGCCGACGTCCCCGACTCCGACCCCGTCGGCCGCGGCGTCCCCGCGACCGGTTCCGCCGGCACCTCGAACTCGTCGAGCCTCGCGAGGAGTTCGTCGGACCGGTCGGAGAGCGCGTGCGCGCTGTCGGTCGCCTCGGAGACGCTCGCGGTCTGTTGCGCCGCCGCCGCGGCGACGGTCTCGGCCTCGCTCGCGGTCTGGCCGCTCACCGCCGCCACGTCCTCGACCATGTCGACGACCTCCTGGGTCGTCCGGGCCTGGTCGTCGGTCGCCTCGCTGATCTCCTGAACCGTCTCGTCGACCACGGTCACGTCCTCGACGACCTCCTCGAACTCTCGGAGGGTCGACTCGACCGCGCCGACGCTCTCGGACACCTGCGACTCCATCGCGTCGACGTCGGCCGCCGTGTCGGTCGACACCGACTGTATGCCGTCGATCCGGTCCGAGATCGCCGCCGCCTCGGCCCGGGTCTCCTCCGCGAGCGCCTTCACTTCGTCGGCGACGACCGCGAACCCGTCGCCGGAGCCGTCGGCCCGAGCGGCCTCGATCGAGGCGTTCAGCGCGAGCAGGTTCGTCTCCTCCGCGATCCCGTCGATCACGGCCGCGATCTCGTCGATCTCGTCGATCCGGTCGACGAGGCTTTCGACGGCGGTCGCCGTCTCCCCGATCCGCGCTTCGAGGGCCTCCAGTTCGGCGATCGCCTCGGCGGCCTCCTCCCGGCCGGCTCGACCGCGGTCCGCGGCGCTCCGGGCCGTCGTCGCCGCGTCGTCGGCGGAGGCGGCGATCTCCTCGACGGTCGCCGACAGCGTGCTCATCTCCGCCGAGACGGCGTCCAGGTCGTCCGTCTGCTCGCTCGCGCCGTCGGATATCTCCCGTACCGACCGCGCGACCTCCTCGGACGCGTCGTCGACCTCGTCCATGCTCGCCCGCACGTCGTCGCTCGACGCCGCGACGCCCTCGGTGAACGACCGGACCTCGCCGATCGTCTCGCCGACCGTCGCGACGAGTCGGTTGTAGTTCCCGACGAGCTCGGCGTACCGGTCGTCGTCGGTGCCGAGCGACTCGGCGTCGATCGTCGCGGTGAGGTCGCCCGCCTGCGCGCGCTCGGCGGCGTCTCCGAACGCGTCGACGACCGACTCCAGTTCTGTCGTGTACGCCGCCATGTTCGCGGCCATCTCGTCTAAGGCGTCGCCGAACTCCCCCGGGACCTCCTCGTCGAGGACCGGGTCGTCGAACTCCTGCGCGGCGAGCGCCTCGGCCTGCGCCGAGACGGTCCCCAAGTAGCGTTCGACCTCGACGAACGAGCGGACGAGGCCGCCGATCTCGTCGGGCTGGTCGCGGCCCACGGGTCCGTGAGAACGATCGCGGACAACCCGCTCGTCAGAACGATCGCGGCCCACCGGCTCGTCCGCCTGATCGCCGGACCCGTCACGACGGACGTCGCCCGCCGCGATCGAGTCGGCTCCGGCTTCGAGGCGTCGGAGCGGCGCGACGAAGTCCCGGCGCACGATGAGCAGCGTGTTGTAGATCGCCGCGATCGCCCCGAGGAACAGCGTGCCGGAGACCGCGGACGCGAGGGCCCCGGAGAGGACGAACGGGGTGAGGAAGATGCCGACGGTGACGAGGAACTGGATGCCGACGGCCGTCAGGATTTTGCGCTCTATCGACTCGGAGACGCCGAGGCGGTCCATCGTGGCCCAGAGGAGGGCCTCGTACCGCTCGCGAACTCCCCGGCGTCGCTCTCGGTCGCTCGACATGATCCGAACTGGGCCGAAGCGGCTTAAGAACCTCTGCCCCGAGTTCTCAGGAGCGATTCTCGATTCTCGGACC
Source organism: Halorubrum sp. Eb13 (assembly GCF_002252895.1). Classification (NCBI taxonomy): domain Archaea; kingdom Methanobacteriati; phylum Methanobacteriota; class Halobacteria; order Halobacteriales; family Haloferacaceae; genus Halorubrum; species Halorubrum sp. Eb13. The sequence continues at coordinate 26,941 of NZ_NHPE01000033.1, forward strand.
GCGGGAGCGCGGGGGTGGAGTTAAAAGAGGCCGTCGACGGTCTCGGCCGCGAGGTCGACCGCCGACTCCAGGTCCGGGCCGAGCGGCGAGCCGACGACGAGCCCGTCGGCGTGGTCGGCCACGGCCGCCGCGCGCTCGCGGACGGTCGCCGGCGAGCCGGCCATGCAGAACGCGTCGACCATCGCCGGCGTCACCAGGTCGAACGCCGCCGAGAACTCGCCCGCGGAGACGCGCTCGCCGATTTCGGACGCCGCGTCCGGGTCGATCCCGTGACGCTTCAACACCGGCGGCGCCGCGCCCGCAGTTATAAATGCGACCGGGGGTCGGGCGGCCTCGCGGGCCGCGTCCTCGTCCTCGTCGATCGAGACCGCGGCGTACGCGATCAGGTCGAAGTCGCCGCGGTGATCCGGCCGGTCGGCGAGCCCGTCGTCGACCTGCTCGCGGGCCCACTCGAGGTCCTTCGGGTGCGAGCCGTTGTACAGCAGGCCGTCCGCGTGCTTCGCCGCCATCCGGCACATGTGCGGGCCCTCGCCGCCGACGTGGATCGGGATGTCCGCGCCCTGCGGCGGCTCGTAGTTGAGCCCCGCCTCGCTGGCGTCGAAGGTGCCGTCGTGGTCGACGCGCTCGCCGGCCCACAGCTTCTGCGCGGTCTTGAACGCCTCCAGCACGGAGCGGAGCCCGCGCTCGTCGGCGAGCCCGAGGTTCGCCAGCGTGGAGGGGTCGCCGGGGCCGAGCCCGAAGACGGCGCGTCCTTCGGAGAGCTCGTCGACGGTGGCGACCCGGGAGGCGAGCGTCACGGGGTGGGTCTCGTAGGGGTTCGCGACGCCCGGGCCGATCCGGACCGACTCCGTGGCGGTCGCGAGCTGCGAGAGGAACGCCCACGGGTCGCGGTTGTTGTAGTGACACGTCGAGTAGACGGCGTCGTAGCCGGCCTCCTCGGCGCGGACGCCGAGGTCGACGAGGCGGTGCAGGTCGTGTTCGGGGGTGAGTTCGATACCGAGCATGTCAGTTGTCCTCGTAGCTCCGGTTCAGCTGTCCTCGTAGCTCCAGTCGCGCAGCGCCTGCCGGACGAAGTCGCCCGCGACCTCGCGGAAGTGGTTTTCAGAGCCCTCGTGGTCGCCGAACGTCCAGTCCCGGACGACGACGACCGGCGTCCCGCCGTCGCCCTCGCCGGCGACGAGGTTCGCCGCCGCGGCGAGCTCGTCGATGACGTTCTGGACGGTGACGCCCATCTCCCGGCCGTCGCGGTCCCGCTCGCCGCGCCAGTCGCGGCTCGCCGGCAGGCCGGCCCAGCCGATCGCGACCCCGCGCTGGCCGTGGCGGAACGGTCGCCCGCAGGTGTCGCTGACGACCACCCGGTCGGCCGCGAGCCCCTCGCGGATCCGCTCCGCGCTCTCGGAGGGGCGCTCCGGGAGCAGCAGCAGGTCGCCGTCGGGGACGTTCGACCGGTCGATCCCGGCGTTGACGCCGATGTGGCCGAAGCGCGTCGCCGTCAGGAGGAACGGCGCCTCCATGATGAGCTCCGTCGACTCCTCGATGACGGCCTGCGCGAAGCGCGGGTCCTTCTCCTCGCCCGAGAGCTCCGCGAGCCGGTCGGCGACCTCGTTCGCGCGCGGCCCGGCCGGAAAGTCGGAGAGGTCGAACGTCCGTCCCTCGGCCTTGGAGACGACGGTGCTGGCGACGACGACGACGTCGTCCTCGCGGAGGTCGACGCGCTCGTCGATCATGGCCGCGAGGTCGTCTCCCTCCCGGATCTCCGGGAGGTCCGGGACGGCGAACAGCTCCATACGGACTCCTGCGGGGCGACGAGGAAAAACCCCGCCGGTACCGGGCCGGTTTGACGGTATTCGGGACACCCCGCGGAGCGTGGAGACCGCGACGGCGAATCCGTCTCCCGTCATGCCTTTACAAACCAGCCTAACGTCCAGTTGAAAGCGTGTTTAGAAAACGTATAAGCAAAGTTAGAGATAGTAAGCAAACACATATTAGGAAATATGCGAAATAATGATTTTTTCAGCCGAACGCATTTACGTGGTCGGCCACGAGCACTGACCGCGATGAGTGAACCCACAACCGAAGGCGAATCGGAGCCGATCGGGACGCAAACGCGCGTCCCGCCGGAAAGCGACGACCGCGGCCCGTTCGTGACGCGGACTCGCGCCCCGTGATCGGGCGGGAACGACCGCCGCGACATTTTTTCGCCTCGTCCCGTCCGCACGGCTTATACGCGGCTCCCGCGAACGCCGGGTGTGGACCTGCACGTCCGGTACGAGGGCGACGACGACCCCGACAAGTGCACGGCCCGGAAGCTCGCGCGGTTCGACCTCGCCGAGCTGCACCGCTCGGACCGCGCGACTCCCTACGGGGTCGTGCTCAACCCGCACGCCGAGCGCGCCCTCTCACCCGCCGACGCCGAACTCGCCCGCGAGAACGCGCTCGTCGCGCTGGACTGCTCGTGGGAGTCGGCCGGCGAGAAGATGTTCAGCCTCCCCGGCGAGCACCGCGCGCTCCCGTACCTCGTCGCCGGCAACCCCGTGAACTTCGGCCGACCGATGCGGCTCACGACGGTGGAGGCGTTCGCGGCCGCGCTCGCGATCCTCGGTGAGCCCGACCACGCGGAGCGAGTCATGGCGAAGTTCACGTGGGGAGAGACGTTCCTCGACCTCAACGAGGAGCCGCTTCGGCGGTACGCCGACTGCGAGGACTCGGCCGAGATCGTCGCCGTTCAACAGGAGTACCTGGACCGGAAGTAGCGGGGGATCGGATGCCCGTTCCGGACTCGCGTGACGCGGCGCGAGCGGTACCGGATCCGAACGGGGGTGCGGCAAGCCTTTTGACCGAATCGCACGTATTGCGTGCCGATGGTTTCTACTGGTGACACCGCACCCGACATCTCAGCGAAGATCGGTACGAGCGACCACGAACCGTTCGAGCTTCACGACCACCTCGGCGACGGCGCGGTCGTGCTCGCGTTCTTCCCCGGGGCGTTCACGCCGCCCTGTACGAACGAGATGGTCGCGTTTCAGGAGCACGCCGACGCCTTCGACGAGGCCGGCGCGACGATCTTCGGGATCAGCGCGGACTCCCCGTTCTCGCAGGGCGCGTTCCGCGAGGAACACGGCATCGAGTTCGACCTCGTGAGCGACATGGGCGGCGACGCGATCCGGGCGTACGACCTGGAGATGGACATCGCCGAACTGGGGCTCCACGGCATCGCCAATCGCGCCGTCTTCGTGCTCGACGAGGCGGGCGAGGTCGTCTACGACTGGGTCGCCGAGGACCCGACGAACGAGCCCGACTACGAGGCCGTGCTCGACGCGGCGCAGTCCGCCTGAACGCCGGCGACCGCGTCGCCGTTCGCTCCGCTTCTATTTATCCGGTCAGTCGCCGAGCACGCCGCCGATCGCCCCCGCAAGCGCCGAGTCGATCGCGAACAGGAACGTCAGGAACAGGCCGACGACGAGGACCCCCGCGCCACCGAGGAGGCTCCCGACCGGCCCGCCGGCGAGCCCCACGAGCCCGCCGAACGCGGCCAGCAGGAGGGTGACGACGACCCCGCTCACGGAGCCGGCCAGCAGGCCGTGCCACGTCCCGGAGAGGAGCCCCCCGCCGGCGACGTAGCCGGCGACGAACCCGCCGATCAGTCCGGCACCGACGTGGCCGACTACTGGGGCGAACGTCGCGAGCAGCCCGGCGATCAGCATCACGACGAACCCGTAGCCGACGGCGTGCCAGTCTGTCATGCCCTCGGGTAGCCGTCCGCGGAATAAGTATTCGCCGGGACGGCCCGGGCGTCGGGATTTAACACATCAAGCGCGCTATACACACGGCGTGCCTTCCGATTCGCCCTCCTCGGCCGAGGAGACGGTCTCGGCAGCCGCCGGCTCCGCCGCCGAGAGTGACACCGCCGGCTCCGTCGCCGAGAGTGACACCCCCGACTCCGCCGCCGAGAGCGACGCGACCGACTCCGCCGCCGAATCGCATCGCGCCGTCGAATGGGGCCCGGTCCGCTTCGAGCGCCTGCGTTCGCTGGCGCTCGGCGCGACCGTGACCGCGGGCGGGCTCGTCCTCGCCGCGCTGCTGTTCGTCGGCGTCGGCGTCGCCGCCTCCCTGCTCGGCGGGGAGGGACCGCCGTCGTCGACGTGGGCGATGGCCGTCGTCCTCTTCGTCGGCGGCCCGATGTCGCTGCTCTACTGGGTCGTCGCGTACGACCGGACCTCGCCGGAGCGGCGCCGAGAGCTCCTCTCGCAGTTCGGCGACTACTCGTTCGACCCCGCTCGCTTCCGCGCCGGTTGGACGGTCGCCGGGGCCGGAGCCGTGCTCGCGGTGGCGGTGGCGGCTATCGGCCCCGGTCCGTTCTCGGCCTCGCCGTCGCTGTTCTCGGGGTTCGCCCCGATGCTCGTTTCGCTCTTCGTGTTCCTTCCGATGATCGCGGGCTCGCGCGGGACGGATCTGCGGCTCGACCCGACCGCCGGGACGATCGAGCGGACGGACAGGAGCCACGACCGAACGCGCTCGGACGACCTCGGTGCCGTGGTCCGAACGCGGCGGATCGACCTCCCGTGGGCGACCGTCTTCCTGCTCGCCTACCGCGGGAACGCGTGGTACCGGTCGACCCCGTGGCTGTTCGTCCCGACCGAGCTCGCGGACGACATCGAGCGGGGCATCGAGGAGGCGCTCGCACGGAGCGACGGTCCCGATCGGGCCAGCGTCCCGGAACGCGTCATCCTCGCGATCCTGGGCTCCGCCTCGCTCGTCGTGGGCGTCACGATGGCCGTCGCGACGGGCGAGGGCGCCGCCGGCGCGCTGTTGACGCTCCTGACGGCGCCGTTCAGTCTCCTCTTCCTCGCGCTCGCGGCGCGGCTGTAACCCCTGAAGGCGGCCTCGGGCATGCCCTCGTCGACACCGGACGTGTCACCCCCTACCACGCGACTCATATACCCGGCTCTCCTAGTCCCGGGTATGGACAGAACGCGTCTAGAGAGCGCGCTGGAGGAAGCGTTCGGCGGCACCGAGGCCGAGCGGCGGGCGGTCGCCCGGGCGGCCTGCGACCTCGCCGACTCCGGTCGACCCTCCGAGGACCGCGGGCACGCGCTCACCGTCGACGGCGTGGTCGATCACCTCGACGACGCGCCCGACGGCTCCTCGGTCGTCGAGCGCTGGAACTGGTGGCTCGGCGCGCTCGACGCCGCCTACGGCGGGTACGACTACTTCACCGTCCGGTTCGTCGAGGGGGACGAAGAGGCGGGGCTCCGTCGGTAAGTCCGCGCCGCCGGGATCGGCGGCGTTCGCCGCCGATGAGTTTACTTTCACTTTCACTCCGGGCATGGCTCGCTTATACGGGCGATCCCCCCGAACGCTGAGGTATGAGCGCGAGTACACACGATCGGCCCCGATACGCGACGCCGACGCGCGTGGACGTCACCGACTGTCGAACGGACCGGATCGCCGACCGCGTCCGTACGAACCGCGTGCGCGGGAGCGAGGTGGCACTGGAGCGCCGCGGCGGGAGAACGTTTCTCGTGACGCGGCCGTCGTCGGAGTGAGAGTCGTCGTCGGAGTGAGAGTTGCCGTCGCCGGCGCGGAGCGAGTCAGTCGTCGGCCGTGAGCGGGCTTCGCCCGGTACCGCCGTCGGAGAGCAGGCTTTCGAGGCCGATCCCGAGCGATTCGTCCGTCCGGGCGATCGACTCCGCGCGGGGCGTGTCCGTCGCCAGCGCCCGGATCGCGTCGACGTTCTCCGGCACGACGTCGGCCTCCTGGTGGACGTTCTGGAACAGGTAGAGGTCTCGGCCCTCGACGCTTATCGACTCCTCCCAGACGCAGTTCTCCCAGAGGTCGCCGCGCGGTCGCCCGACGTCGGCGGCGTAGTCCTTCAGCGCGCCGGCGCCGTCGATCCCGGCGCGCTCGGGGATCAGGAACAGGCGGCCCTCGCCGCCGAGGAGGGCCGCGACCGCGGCGGCGGTCGGCTCCGCCTCGAGGGTCACGTTGACGCTGTGTGTGTGCATCGCCGTGACCGACGCTTTCAGCGCGGCCGTGTCGACGTCCACGCCCGGGAGGATCGTGTTCACGTCGGGACCGTGGTGGGAGGGGACGGTCTTCGGATCGGGCACGACGTCGTTGATCGGCCCGCGGTCGGTCTCGCTCGGGTCGCCGCCGCGGCGGACGAGCGTCACGCGCGCCTTCTCGACGCCGTACGTCTCGTCGAGCGGCGCGAGGAGTCGGGAGAGCCCGGTGGTGTTACAGGAGACGACGCGGAGCGAGTCGGCGTCCCAGACGCCCTCGTGGCTCCCGCGGGCGTTGAACGAGGCGTCGGCGATCGCGGCGTCCTCGCCGCCCTGGTAGACCGCTGGCACGTCGTGGGCCTCGTACGTCGGTCGGTTGCGCTCGCCGATCCCGGAGGGACAGCAGTCGACGACGACGTCGACGGCGTCGAGCAGGTCGGCGAGCGTCCCGGTCACGCCGACGCCCGCGTCCTCGAACTCGCCGACCCGGTCTTCGATCGCCGCGTAGAGGTCGTAGCCGCGTCGGATCGCGGCCTCGGCGCCGTAGTTCGGGGTCGTCTTCGTCACGCCGACGAGGTCCATGTCGGGCTGGGCCGCGACCGCGTCCGCGACCCGCTTGCCGATCGTGCCGTAGCCGTTGACGCCCACGCGTATCATGGCGTTCACTCCATTCCGTAATGGCATAATCTTTTCGAGTATTCTGGCAAGAAATTAACTACGGCGTGAGTAACGGGTCGGTAAATTCGGACGACCCGACAATGTAACTGAGTTTCGTAAGAGAGTAAATAAAGCGGACCCGAAGGCCTAACGCCCGTGAGAACCGATCATCGCGTATGTCACCGACCCTCTCCGAGGCGGCGGAGACCGCCGTGAACCAGTGTCTGAACGTCGCGCAAGACGAGTCGGTCGTCGTCGTCACCGACGACGAACGCGAACCGATCGGCGCGGCCCTGTACGCGGCCGCGACCGCCGTCACCGACGACGCGACGGTCCTCCGGTACCCGCCGGCCGAGCAGCACGGGACCGAGCCGCCCGCGCCCGTGGCGGCCGCGATGGCCGAGAGCGACGTCTTCCTCGCGCCGACGACGAAGAGCCTCAGCCACACCCGCGCTCGGGGGGCCGCCTGCGACGCCGGCGCCCGCGGCGCGACGCTTCCGGGCATCACCGAAGACGTGTTCGCGACCGGGCTCAACGCCGACTACGCCGCCATCGAGGCCGCGTGCGACGACGTCCTCGCGCAGGTCGCCGGCGCCGACGAAGTGCGCGTGACCTCGCCCGAGGGCACCGATATCACGTTCGGGATCGGCGAGCGCGAGTGGCTCTCCGACACCGGGATGGTCCGCGACCCGGGCGACTTCTCGAACCTGCCGGCCGGCGAGGTGTTCGTCGCGCCCGAGACCGCGACCGGGACGTTCGTCGTCGACGGGACGATGATGCCCCACGGCCTGCTCGACGAGGACCAGACGCTCGCCTTCGAGGTCGACGACGGTCTCGTCACGAGCATCGACGACGACGCGATCCGCGCCGACGTCGAGGCGGCCGCGGAGTCGGTCGGCGACGCCGCGTACAACCTCGCCGAGCTCGGGATCGGAACCAACGTCGGCGTCGACGAACTGGTCGGCTCCGTCCTGCTCGACGAGAAGGCGGGCGGCACGGTCCACATCGCGATCGGCGACGACGCGGGGATCGGCGGGGAGACGGACGCCCCGATCCACCTCGACGGGATCCTCCGGAACCCCACCGTTTACGCCGACGGCGAGGAGATCCAGCTGCCGACCGCGTAGGGGGAGCCGGGTCAGAGACGGTCGCTCATTTATAAACGAACGTTGCGGTCGGCGCGTGCCTCCGAGCGCCCAGCGGGCGCGAGGAGCACGCGCGAGGGACGCGGCGACCGAAGGGAGCCGCGAGGCTGGGGAGGTGTGAGGCCGCGGTGCCGTGCGGGGCGGGACTCAAAGGGGCAGCCGTGAGGCGGTCACAGGCGATGTAAGCACTGGAAGGAGCGAGTGAAACGAGCGACTGAAGCGCGCAGCGAGCGTGTGACCGCCTCACTGCTGGGGCTTTGCAGGCAGACACCATCGATCCGCCACCAGCAGTTATTTATAAACGGACGGTCGGATCTTTTTAGATACTCACCGCGGCAGCAACCGTTTATAATCGATCGACACGCTATTCGACGACCGCGAGCGCGACGCCCGCGACGTCCCGCACGCCGACCACCTGGTGTCGCCAGCCGTCCCCCGCGTCGACGCAGAGCGTGCCGGCCGCGGTGACGGTTACGGAGATCCCGGGCCCGTAGCCGAGCGCGACGGCCTCTTCGTCCACGGGGAGGTCGGCGAGTCGCCACGTCTCGGCGTCCCACGCGACGGCCCCGGCCCCCGACGCGTCGCCGGCGTGGACCAGAAGCTCGCCGTCGACGACCGCCAGCGCGTGGCCGTCGCCGTCGGCCGCGACCGCCTCGGCGGTCCCTTCCAGCGCCGTCATCCAGCCGTTACCGAGCCAGTAGAGCCCCGACCCGGTCGCTGCGAGAGGCATCCCCGCGCCGGCGACGTCGCGGGCGTCGTCGAGGCCGACCGCGGTGAGGGCGAGGTCTTCACCCGCGCCCTCGCTCCCGGTGACCCGGTGCACCCCGTCCGCGGCCGCGACGAGGGGGCCGTCGACCGCGCGCGGCTCCGACACGGACCCGAGCCGGGTGACCCCCGCGGTCGGGCCGGCGTCCCCGCCACCGACCGCGACCCGATCGATCCCGCCGTCCTCTAGGGCGACGAGGAACGCGCCGTCGTGGGCGCCGACCGCGACCGCCGGGGCCGCGTCGCCCGCGCTCCGGCCGAACTCGGGGTCGTCGTCGACGCGGGCGACTCGCAGGCCGTCCGCCGTCGCGATCCCGACGAGGTCCGGGTCGCCGTCGCGGGGGAGCACGGCGACGTCGCGGGCCGGATCGCGGGCGACCATGTCGAACGCGCCGACCTTGTCCGCCGACAGCGCCACCCGGACGACCCCGTTCCCGGTGGCGACGTACGCGTCGGTGCGGTCCGCCGTCCCGGCGTACACGCGCTTCTCCTCGATCGAGATGTCGTCCTCCGCGGGTGCCATCGGCGAGGGGTTCGCGCGCTGGTCTCATAAGCCCCGCGAGCGCTCGGCGGTCCGGGACGGCCGTCGAATCGGGATCGCTCGGCGGTCCGAGGGGGCCGCCGGCCCGGATCGCTGGCCGTTCCGAAACCGCTCGCCCGTCCGCCCGTTTCGACGCCCATTAGGTTGGCGGTCGCGTACCGCCGGTCGTGCAATCGGTCGCCGCCGAGGTCGTCGCCCTGCTCGCCGAGGTCGCCCCGCGGCTCGCGCGGATCGCGGCGTTCATCGCGATCGGCGTCTTCGCCGCCAACGTCGCCGTCGCGTTCGGGCTGATCCGGTACGTCGCCGGGCTGGCCGGGTGGCTCACCCGGCCCGCGAACCTCCCCGACGAGGTCGGCACCGCGATCCTCACGACCGCGGCCTCGACGACCGCGGGCTACGCTACGCTCGCCGAGTACCGCGAGTCGGGCCTACTCGACGACCGAGCGACGCTCGTCGCCGTCACCATCAACACGTTCTTCGGCTTCGTCCAGCACGTGTTCACGTTTTACATCCCGGTGTTGATCCCGATCCTGGGCGCGGAGACGGGAGTCGTCTACGTCTCCGCCCGTGCCGGAATCGCCCTCGCGATCACGGTCACGGGCGTGCTCGCCGGCGGCGCCCTGCTCTCGGAGCGCAACGTGGACCGCGCCGCGCTCGCCGACGTCGACGCGAGCGGGCCCGACGACGACGAGCGCACGAGCCGCGAACGCGTCCGGGAGGCCGGCGAGAAGTCGTGGTCGACCCTCCGCCGGATCGTCCCGCGCCTCGCGGTCGTGTACACGCTCGTGATCGCGCTCGTCACCAACTACGACGTCGAGGCCCTGACGAGCGTCGCCGAGCCGATCACCGGGGTCCTCGGCCTGCCCGGCGCCGCGGTCCCCGTGATCGCCGTCTACACGCTCGACACGACGGCCGGGGCCGTGACTCTCACTGGGACCGAGGCCGGCGTGTTCACCACTCGGACCGCCGTCGCGAGCCTGCTCATCGGCGGTATCCTCTCGTTCGCCGTCTCCACCTTCCGGCGCTCGATCCCCTTCCAGTACGGGATCTGGGGCGCCGAGTTCGGCACGAAGGTGATCGCCGTCAACACCGCCCTGAAGCTCGTCTTCATCTCGGCGACGGTCGCGGTACTGCTCGCGCCGGTGTGGTGAGGCGAGCCGAACGCTTCCGGGCCCGCGCGCGTTCTCGCGGCCGGAGCCTCAGAGGCGCTCTCCCGCGCTATCAGGTCACCCGAAACGGCCATTGACACGCGCCCGGGTGTTGACGACCGAGACTCACGCCGGTTCATGCGGCGTTGCGGTAGCGACGCGAGCAAGCGGGCGTATCGCCTCCCGTGACACACCCCGGTCACGCGATCATCTGGCCGAACTGGAGGATCAGCGGAATCACCGACGAGACCAGGAGCGACGCCACGCCCGGTAGGTCGTACGCCCACGTTCGGATCTCCGTCGCGTTCCGCCGACGGGCCTCGAGGACGTCCAACCGTGTCGAGACCTCCTCGGACGAGTGTTCCGAATCGCCCGTACTGGAGAGGTCTTCGTACATGCGCTCGTACTTCGCGTCGATCTCGCCCAAGAGCGTCCGCTTCTCCGACTGAAGGGCGGTGTGGATCGAAAGCTGCGGGACCGCGAACAGGACGACGCCGAACAGGAACACGAGGAGGAACGTCGATAGAAACAGCGGATCCGTCCAAGGATCGTACTCGGTGGCGATCAAGATCACCATCCCGAAGGTCAGAGAGGCGAACCACCCCAACGAGATGACGACGTCGAACCGCGCGAGCGGCGTGAGTTCGACCGCGGCCGTTCGAACGTCTCGTATTCGCAGACGCATTACGTCGCTGACCAAGCGGACGTGGATTACCGCGACGTGAACGGCTATCAGGAGTCCCACCAGACTCACGATGCCGAACGCGTAGTTGATGACGCTCAGCGAGTAGGCGTACACGTCGAAGGGAAGACGCACCGTCGGAGCGGCGACGGAAACCAGGGGATCCGCGCTCCGTACGTAGATCACGTACGGGGCCCCGACCAACACCAAATCGTAGATCACGCCCGACAGCAGGACGACGGGAAACCACAGCAGGACTCGCCCGAGGTCGTACATCTCGGCGATCCGAGATCGAACGACGGCTCGATACTCGTTCTCAGGTACGTCGAAGACGGGTCTGAGTGTCACCCACAGTTCCGGGTATCGCTTGGCCCACCACCCGAACGTAAGTCCCCCGACGAACAGCCCGACGGTCCAAACGTAGACCGACCCGGTCCGCAGGAACCGGAGTCCGAACCCGCCTCGGAATGCGATGACCGCGCTCGCCGCAAACGGAACCCCCCCAACGAGCAGTGCGACGGTGAACAGGCCGCGACGGTCGAGCGACCGGAACGCGGCGATCAGCCGCGACGCCAACGGAGATCGAACGTCACTCAGCGCTACTTCGGCGTCTGGCTCGGAATTCTCGCCGGCGGACGAATCTCCCCCCGGCTCCCCGTCGCGGGGCGCCATTCTACAGTGATCGACGGTAATTGATAAAGTTCTTCGGACGATCGGGGCACCGCCGCCGCCGCTCCCGGTCCGTCGGTCCCGGGGCGGTTCTCGACGCCGGCGGGGGACTCACCGTAGAGTGCGAAACCGCCGACTGACGGAATCGGTTCGCTCACTGGACGACCGATCGTGCGGATGAAAACGGCATCCGCGACGAGCGCTGCGTCGCGACCTATTCGAGATCGAAGCGGTCGAGCCGCATGACCTTCGTCCACGCGTCGACGAAGTCGCGCACGAGCTTCTCCTCGGCGTCCTCGCTCCCGTAGACGTCCGCGATGGCGCGGAGCCGGGAGTTCGAGCCGAAGATCAGGTCGAGGCGGGTGGCCTCCCACTCGACCTCACCGGTCTGGCGGTCGATCCCCTCGTACACGTCGGCGTCCTCCGCGCCCGCCTCGACGGGCCGCCACTCGGTCCCCATGTCGAGCAGGTTCACGAAGAAGTCGTTCGTTAACGTGCCGGGACTGTCGGTGAAGACGCCGCGGTCGGTGTTCTCGTAGGTGGCGCCGAGCGCGCGCATGCCGCCGACGAGCGCCGTCATCTCGGTGGCGGTCAGGTCCAGGAGGTCGGCCTTGTCGACGAGCAGTTCCTCGGGCGGGTGGTCGACGCCGTCGCCGAGGTAGTTCCGGAACCCGTCGACGCGCGGCTCGAGCGCCTCGAACGAGTCGACGTCGGTCCGCTCCTGCGAGGCGTCGGTCCGCCCGGGCTCGAACGGGACCGTCACGTCGTGGCCGGCGTCCGCGGCCGCCTGCTCGACCGCCGCGGCGCCGCCGAGCACGATCAGGTCGGCGAGCGAGACGCGCACGTCGTCGGTGCGCGAGGCGTTGAACTCCGTCTGAATCTCTTCGAGCGTCGCCAGCACCGCGTCGAGCCGCTCCGGCTCGTTCACGTCCCAGCCGCGCTGGGGGTCGAGCCGGACGCGCGCGCCGTTCGCGCCGCCGCGCTTGTCGCTGTCGCGGTACGTGGACGCCGAGGCCCACGCGGTCTTGACGAGCTGTCGCGTCGTCAGGTCGGTGTCGAGGATCGCCCCTTTGAGATCACTCGCTTCCGCGTCCCCGATCAGGTCGTGGTCGACCTCGGGGAGCGGGTCCTGCCAGATCATCTCCTCGTCCGGGACCTCCGGACCGAGGAACCGCTCCGGCGGGCCCATGTCGCGGTGGGTCAGCTTGTACCAGGCCTTCGCGAAGTTCATGCCGAACTCCATCGGGTTCTCCTGGAACTCCTCGATGATCTCGCGGTAGTCGGGGTCGCGCTTCAGCGCGACGTCCGTCGTGAGCATCATCGGCGTGACCGCCTCGTCGGGGTCGTGCGCGTCCGGAGCGCTCTCGACGTCGTCCGCGTCGACCGGGAGCCACTGCCAGGCGCCGCCGGGGCCCTTCTCGGCGGCCCACTCGTGTTCCAGCAGGTTGTCGAGGTACCCCATGTCCCACTCTGTCGGCGAGCCGGTCCAGGGGCCCTCGATCCCGCTCGTGATCGTGTCGCCGCCCTTCCCGCTGCCGTAGTCGTTCTCCCAGCCGAGGCCCTGCGCCTCGATGGGGGCGGCCTCCGGCTCGGGGCCGAGGTGCTCGTCGGGGTCGTCGGCGCCGTGGACCTTCCCGAACGTGTGACCGCCGGCGATGAGCGCCGCCGTCTCCTTGTCGTTCATCGCCATGCGGTCGAACGTCTGGCGGATGTTCTTCGCCGACAGCTCGGGGTCGGGGTTGCCGTCCGGCCCCTCCGGGTTCACGTAGATGAGCCCCATCACGGACGCGCCGAGCCCCGGGTCGAGCTCACCGGGCTCGTCGAAGCGCTCCTGCGTGTCCATCTCGCTCTCCGGGCCCCAGTAGACGGAGTCGTCGGGCTCGAAGGCGTCCTCGCGGCCGCCGGCGAAGCCGAACGTCTTGAACCCCATCGACTCGATGGCGACGTTCCCGGCGAGGATCATCAGGTCGGCCCACGAGAGGTTGCGGCCGTACTTCTGTTTGATCGGGAGGAGCAGCCGACGCGCCTTGTCGAGGTTCGCGTTGTCCGGCCAGCTGTTGAGCGGGGCGAACCGCTGCCGACCGCCCGCCGCGCCGCCGCGGCCGTCGGCCGTCCGATACGTCCCGGCGCTGTGCCACGCCATCCGGATGAACAGCGGTCCGTAGTGGCCGTAGTCGGCCGGCCACCAGTCCTGCGAGCTCGTCATCAGCTCCTCGAGGTCCGCCTTCACCGCGTCGAGGTCGAGCGACCGGAACGCCTCCGCGTAGTCGAAGTCGTCGTCGTACGGCCCGACATCGCGGGCGTTCTTGTCGAGTATCTCTAGGTTCAACTGGCTCGGCCACCACTCGCGGTCTGTCTTCTGAATCATTCAGTGTCATCCGGGGCTTCCGTCACCTCGAATAAAAAGGTGTCCTCTTCAGAGGGAAAAACTCGGTAAAAACAACCCGCATTTTAAAAGTATGAAGAATAGTTTTTATATCACAAAAATACAGTGATTTTGTTACATATGCCCTCTATCGTACGCGTCGACGTGGACGTCGAGTGGCCGGTCGTCCCGGGTCGGTACCCCACCAACGCCTGCGTGACCCCCCGCCCCGTCTCCACGAAGTTTAGCGCCTAGACCGTCGGTGAGCGGGCGAACCGAACGATCGGGCGGACGCGACCGGCCCCGCTCTCCCACCGAGGGGTCTTACTCTGATTCCGTTCGCGGGTCGAACACGCCGCGTCGGATCCCCTCTCGGACCGGGTCGTGCTCCGCGTCGGTCGGCGGCGGCGCGGTGACGAGAACCGCTTCGAGGCGCGCGTCGTCGTCCGCCTTCACGCCGCGCTCGGTCTCCGCCTCGACGACGACGACGTCGCCGGAGGCGACAGGGTGCTCGGTGTCGCCCTCTCGGACCGTTCCCGTCCCGGACTGGACCGTAATCGTCACGTCGCTCTCGGGGGCGTGAACGGGGATGAACTGCCCCGGTTCGAAGTAGCCGCAGACGACCTTCGCCCGGTCGCTTCGGAACACGCCGCTCGTCGAGAACCGCTCCTCGTCGTAGGTTCGCTCCGCGTCGAGGCTCGTCGCGGGCACGTCACTCACCTCCGCGGAACGAGCCGCATCGGCCGTGCGAGCGGCGGGGGCTGTTCGCGTCCTGTTCGATCGGTTGCGTCGATGAACCCGTCACGTTCGGATCCACGGGTCTCGGCGGGGTGTGGCTGTGCCCGAACGTGTTCGTCTCAACACGGATGCGGAGGCGTCGCGAACGCTCGGACGCATGCCACGACTAGACGTTCGCGACATTCCGCCGGTGAACAGACACGACCGGATCCACGAGGAGTTCGACGGGATGGAACCCGGCGAGACGCTCACCATCGTCAACGACCACGAACCGAAGCCCCTGTACTACGAGATGGCCGCCGAGGTGCCCGCGTTCGACGAGGAGCGCTACGAGGTCCGGCAGGAGGCGGCGGACGAGTTCGTCGCCGAGTTCCCGAAGGTCGAGGCGTAGGGGCGGGGTCGCGGCTACTCGCTCTCGACGTCGAACAACCGCGCGACGGCCCGAACGGCCGCCGGTTCGTCCCGCGCGGTTCCCTCTAGGGCCGACTCGGGCGCCGCCGTCAGCTCCCGGGCTATCGCGGCTCCGAGGAGACGGACCGTCTCGCGTTGCTCGTCGGTGAGGCCGCCGCGCGCCTCGAGCGACGAGATCGCCTCCGCGACCTCGCGGCGCTCGATCCGCTCCGCTCGGCCCAGTATCTGCCGCCGGACGTGGTCCGGATCTTCGAAGTCGCCGTCGGCCGACTCCTCGTCGGCCGAACCGTCGTCGGGCTCTCGAACGGCCGATGTCCGTCGCGCGTCGAGCCGTTCGTGTCGCATATCGGATCGCCGGCCGCCACGCGGATCAGGATTCACCCGAACGTGTTCGACACGCACGCGTCGCCCGCCCGGCGGATCGCGGACGATATCACCGAACATGTTCTTTCGAACCAGTCTTATGCCGCAAGAAATGCGATCGAATTGATGACCGAGAGCCAATCGATCTATGCCGACATCGGCGGTCGCGAAGCCGTCGAGGCCGTCGTGTCCGACTTCTACGACCGCGTCTTCGACGATCCGCTCCTCGAACCGTACTTCGAGGGCGTCGATAGGGAGGCGCTGTACGCCCATCAGGTGCAGTTCGTCAGCGCCGTCGCCGGCGGCCCGGTCTCGTACGAGGGGGCCGACATGCGGGAGGCACACGAGGGGATGGGAGTCACGGCGGAGGCGTTCGGTCGCGTCGCGACCTACCTCGGCGAGGCGCTCCGGGAGAACGGCGTCGACGAGGGGGACGTCGAGACGATCCTCGAGGCGGTCGGCGCGCTCGAACCGGACGTCGTCGGACAGTAGCGCGGGACCGACACCCACACTCAAGTCCTCGCCGCGTGAGACCGCCGTATGGACCCCGCTCGCTTCCTGTTCGTCTCGGCCGAGGCCGCGCTGATCACCGACCTCGCCTGGCAGGTCCACCGCGAGGGCCACGAGGTGAAGTACTACATCGAGGCCGAGAGCGACCGGGAGATCGGCGACGGGTTCGTTCGGAAGACCGACGACTGGGAGGCCGAGGTCGACTGGGCCGACGTCGTCGTCTTCGACGACATCTGGGTCGGCTCCGACGTCGGCACCGGGGCGCTCGCCGCGGAGCTCCGCGAGGACGGGAACGCCGTCGTCGGCGGGACGCCGAACACCGACCGCCTCGAAGAGGACCGGGGGTACGCGATGGAGGTCCTCGAAGACCACGGCGTCAACACGATCGAACACCACGTCTTCCGCGATTTCGACGACGGCATCCGACACGTGGAGGAGAACCCCGCCCCGTACGTCATCAAACCGCTCGGCGAGGTCCAGAACGTCAAGCGGCTGCTGTACGTCGGGAACGAGGGCGACGGGAGCGACGTCGTAGACGTCCTGAACGCGTACAAGAAGGCGTGGGGCCACCGGATGAAGGGCTTCCAGCTGCAACGCAAAGTAGAGGGCGTTGAAATCGCTATCTGCGGCTTCTTCAACGGCGACGAGTTCATCGACCAGGTCAACTTCAATTTCGAGCACAAGAAGTTGTTCCCAGGGAACATCGGTCCCTCGACCGGCGAGATGGGGACTTCGATGTTTTGGGCGGGCCAGAACGAGTTATTCGAAGAAACCTTCGGCAAAATCGAAGGCTGGCTCGCCGACGAGGGGTACGTCGGCAGTATCGACATCAACTGCATCGTGAACGAGCACGGGATCTACCCGCTGGAGTTCACGCCGCGGTTCGGGTACCCGACGATCGCGTTACAGGAGGAGTCGATCGAGTCGTCCACCGGCGAGTTCTTCTACGACCTCGCGCACGGCAACGACCCCGAGGTGGAGGTCCACAACGGCTACCAGATCGCCGTGCGCATCGTGCTCCCGCCGTTCCCGTTCGACGACGAGAAGACGTACGACGAGAACTCGCGGAACGCCGCCGTGGTGTTCGAGACGGAGAGCAGGGAGGGAATCCACCTCGAAGACGCGAGGCGGGTCGACGGCCAGTGGCGGGCCGCCGGCGAGAGCGGGATGCCGATCGTCGTCACCGGAACGGGCGAGACGATGCAGGCCGCTCGCGAGCAGGCGTACGGTCGCATCGACGACGTCGTGATGCCGAACATGTACTACCGCGACGACATCGGCGAGCGGTGGGTCGACGGCGACGGCGACCGACTGCTCGCGTGGGGGTACCTCGGACCGGGCGGGGCGTGAGACAGTCGCCGTCGACCCGCCGCTCGCCCGATGGGCCGCCCCTCCACGACTTTTTAACCGTCCGGGTCTACCACTCGCGGTATGACGAAGTACTCAACGGGCGGTGGCGGCGGCGGCGACGACGGCGACGCCTGTGAGCTCTGCGGGCGGGAGACCACGAAGCTCCAGCGGGCCACGGTCGCCGGCGCGAAGCTGCTGGTGTGCTCGGACTGCCGGCCGCACGACGACGCGGGCAACGCGCCGCAGGGCGGGGGCGGCTCCGGCTCTGGCGGCAGTCGCGGCGGTAGCTCCGGGGGGAGCCCGGGCGGCGCCAGCGCCGAGTCGTCCGGATCTGAGAGCCGGAAGAAGGAGCTCGCGCGGAAGCAGGCAAAGATGTACGACTCCGTGACCGGCGACTCCAAGCACTGGGAGGAGGACGGCACGAGCTACGAGTCCGACCGCCTCCCGTACCTCGTCTCCGGCTACGGCGACGAGGTGGCGGCGGCCCGGCGAGACGCCGGGCTCACCGTCGAAGAGCTCGCGGACGAGCTCGACGTCGACGAGGACGACCTGTTCGCGGTGGAGGACGGTCGCGCCGCGACGGCCGGCGTCGGCGGCTCCGTCGTCCGGGCCTTAGAGGAGCGGTTCGACGTCGAGATCGTCGACGAGTGACCCGCCCCGGACGGTCGCCGCCCCGAGCCCGCGTCGTCCGCGGGCCGGCTCGCCCCCCGACCGACGCCGGCGCCGAGTCGAAACGACCAACCAGTCTGCGGCCGACGCCCGGACGATGAAGGCGATAAAGGACAGCGTCCACGGTCACGTCCGGCTCGGCGACCTCGCCGCCCAACTGATCGACACGCCCGCCTTCCAGCGACTGCGCCACATCAAACAGCTGTCCACCGTCAGGCTGGTGTACCCCTCAGCGAACCACACCCGCTTCGAGCACAGCCTCGGCGTCTACCACCTCGCGCGCGGCGCCGTCGAGGGGTTCGACCTCGACGACGACACCGCGGCTCACGTCCGCGCGGCGGCGCTCCTCCACGACGCCGGCCACGGCCCGTACGGGCACCAGACCGAGGGGATCATCCGGCGCGCGACCGGGCGCGACCACGACGACGTGGCGTGGCTGCTGACCGACGCGGACCGGGAGGTGTGCCAAGTCTTGGAGCGCAACGGGCTTGACCCCGAACGCGTCGCCTCGCTGATCGCGGGCGACGGCGGGCTCGGGGCGCTCGTCTCGGGCGAGCTCGACGTCGACCGCATGGACTACCTCGTGCGCGACGCCCACCACACGGGCGTCCCGTACGGCACGGTCGACACCGGACGGCTCGTCAACGAGCTCCGACTGGCGGGCGAGGGCGGCTCGGCCGGGAGCGACGGAGCCAGCGACTCCGGCTCTGTCGATCCCGAGCGGGCGGAGCTCGTGCTCGCGGAGGGAAACGTCCCGACCGCGGAGAGCCTGCTCGTCGCCCGCTCGCTGATGAACGCGGTCGTCTACCGCCACCACGTCTCGCGGGTCGCCGGCGCGATGCTGGAGCGCGCCTGCGAGCGCTACCTCGACCGCACCGACGCCGACGTTGCGACGTTCCGCCGCATGGCCGACCACGACCTGCTCGTCGAGCTCCGCGAGACCGTCCCCGAGCTCGGCCGGCGCATCGAGCGCCGCGACCTCTACAAGCGAGCGGTGTGGGTCGGGCTGGCCGACGTGCCGGCGGGAACCGTCGACGCGGGTCACGCCGAGGAGGTCGCCGCCGAGCGCGAGATCGCCGACGCCGTCGGACTGGACCGCGAGGCGGTGGTCGTCGACGTCCCCTCTCGGCCCGGGTTGAAGGAGTCCGGCTCCACCGTCGTCGTCGACGGCGTCCCGCAGCGGCTGGAGGACGCCTCCGAGCTCGTCGGCGGGCTGCGGAGCGCCGAGCGCCGCCGCTGGACGCTCGGCGTCTACTGTCCGCCGGAGCACGTCGACGCGGTCGGCGAGGCCGCGCGCGACGTGCTCGGGCTCCGGACCGTTGGCACGCGGACGTAACCCGTTCAGTCGTCCCCGATCAGTCGTCCCCGCTCACTCTTCCCGCGGCGCCGGCACCGCGAACACCGGTCGATCGCTCCCGAGGATCACGTCCTGCGTCACGCTCCCGAAGACGGCCTTCCCCGACGGTCGGCGCTTGCGACCGGAGACGCAGATCGCGTTCGCGTCGATGTCGGCGGCGGCCGAGAGCAATTCGTCGGACGGATCGCCGCTCGCCTCGTAGTGGACGCAGGTGACCCCCGCCGCTTCGAGCGTCTCCCGGGCGCGCCGCACCGCGGACAGCTGGTGGACAGAGGCTCCCTCGGGGTTGTCTTGGAACACGTGACACAGGGTCGCCTTCGTCTCGTCGGCCGCGTGCGGGAGGTCGGCGACGGCCTCCGCCTGCGCGACCGCGCGGCCGTCGGTCGCGTTATCGATCCCGATGAGCAACTCGTACATACACCGACCTTTGCGGACGACCCTTATAAATAATAGCCGCGGTTCCCGCCGACCGCCGCCGGCCCTCCCACTCCTTTTACCAGATGCCGACGAACCGCTCCCCATGATCACGGTCAAGGACACCGTCCACGACCACATCGAGATCGACGGTGTCGCCGCCGAGCTGATCGACACCCCCGCGGTCCAGCGCCTCCGCCACGTGAAACAGCTCGGGACGGTCCAGCTCGTCTACCCCTCCGCGAACCACACCCGCTTCGAGCACAGCCTCGGCGTCTACCACCTCGCCAGCCGGGCGCTCGACCACCTCGGCATCGCCGGGAAGCGGGCCGAGCGGATCGAGGCGGCGGCGATGCTCCACGACGTGGGACACGGGCCGTTCAGCCACAACTTGGAGTCGCTCACCCACCGCCGGACCGGGAAGTACCACGACGACGTCGGCGAGCTGCTCGCGACCGGCGCGGTCGGCGAGGTGCTCCGCGACCGCGACCTCGACCCGGACCGGATCGCCGGACTCGTCGCCGGCGAGGGGACGTACGCCGGGCTCGTCTCGGGCGAGCTCGACGTCGACCGCATGGACTACCTCGTGCGCGACGCCTACCACACCGGCGTCCCGTACGGCACCATCGACACGGAGCGGTTCGTCCGCGAGCTGACGTTCGTCGAGCGAGAGGGCGACGCGGCGGGCGTCGGCCCGGACGGAGACGGCCCGGAGCTCGTCCTCGACGAGGGGAACGTCCAGACCGCGGAGAGCCTCCTGCTCGCCCGCGCGCTGATGAATCCGGTCGTCTACACGCACCACGTCGCGCGCATCTCGAAGGCGATGCTGCGGCGGTCCGCGAGCGACCTGCTCGACGCGACAGCGACGACGGCGACCGATCTCCGGCGCATGGACGACCACGACTTCCTCGCCGCGATCCGCGACTGCCGGGCGACCGGCGAGCTCTCCCGCCGCTACGACGAGCGCGACCTCTACAAGCTGGCGGTGTGGGCCGAGTACGACGACGTCCCCGAGCGCGTTCACGAGGCGGACCGCGACGCCGAGGTCGGCCTGGAGCGCGAGATCGCCGAGGAGGCCGGCGTCGACCGCGAGCACGTGATCCTCGACGTGCCGCCGGAGCCGTCCATGCGGGAGTCGACCGCCCGCGTGACGGTCAGCGGCGAGATCCGCCGGCTGGAGCGACAGTCGCCGTTGGTCTCCGCGCTCCGGACCGCACAGCGCAACCAGTGGCGCCTCGGCGTGTACGCGCCCGAGCCGGCCACCGACCGCGTCGGACGCGCGGCCGCGGACGTGCTCGACCTCGACCCGGACGGGCTCGTGAGCGAGGTGCGCGGGGCGATGCCGACGACGCTCGACGAGTTCGAGTAGGGAGGCTGAGGCCCTCCACCGCCCCGTTCCCGTGACGTTTTAACCCCGGGCTGGCGACCGTGAGGTATGCATCTGGAGGGGACGATACTCGTCGGCGAGGCCTTCGAGCCCGTCGAGGGACGGGTGGTCGTCGACGGCGGCGAGATCGTCCGCATCGAAGAGGCGTCCGTCGAGAGCGACGACGTGATCCTCCCCGCCTTCGTCAACGCCCACACCCACATCGGCGACTCCATCGCCAAGGAGGCGGGCGAGGGGCTCTCGCTCGATGAGCTCGTCGCCCCGCCGGACGGACTCAAACACCGGCTCCTGCGGTCGGCGAGCCGCGAGGAGAAGGTGGCGGCGATGGCCCGGACGCTCCGGTACATGGAGTCGACCGGCACCGCCACCTTCCTGGAGTTCCGCGAGGGCGGCGTCGACGGCGTGGCCGCGCTTCGGGACGCGGTCGCCGGCGAGGGCGTCGCCTTCGGCGAGCGCGCGATCGACCCCGTCGTGTTCGGCCGCGACGACCCCGATGTCCTCTCGGTCGCCGACGGCTACGGCGCCTCCGGCGCCCGCGACGCCGACTTCGACGCGGTGCGGCGGGAGACCCGCGAGGCGGGGAAGCTGTTCGGGATCCACGCGGGCGAGCGCGACGCCGACGACGTCAACCCGGCGATGGACCTCGACCCGGACTTCCTCGTCCACATGGTCCACGCCGAACAGATTCATCTCGAACGCCTCGAAGACCGCGGCACGCCGGTCGTCGTCTGCCCGCGCTCGAACCTCGTGACGAACGTCGGCGTGCCGCCGGTCCGCGAGCTCGCGGAGCGGACGACCGTCGCGCTGGGCACCGATAACGTGATGCTCGACTCCCCCTCGATGTTCCGCGAGATGGAGTTCGCCGCCAAGCTGGCCGACCTGCCCGCGCGCGACGTCCTGCGGATGGCGACCGTCAACGGCGCCGAGATCGCGGGGCTAAACCGGGGAGTCGTCGAGCCCGGCGCCGACGCGGACCTGCTCGCCCTCGACGGCGACTCCGACAACCTCGCCGGCGCGCGCGACCTCGTCCGGGCGATCGTCCGGCGGGCGGGCGCCGCGGACGTCTCGCGGGTCGTGATCGGCGGCGAGAAGATCGACCCGTCGGGAGACTGAAGCCGGTCGCGGCCGTACCGATCGGCGATGGCCACGTTCTCGCTGCTCGCCGGCCTCGCACTCGGGCCGGTCGTCGGACTGCTCGCGACGCTCGCGATGGACCGCGTGATGCCTCGGCTCCCGGAGGGGACGACGGCTCCCAGGGTCGCCGCGAGCGTGCTCACAAACACGTCGGTCGACCGGGCCCCGGAGCGGCTGGCCACGTGGGTCCACTACGTCGCCGGCGGCGGCTCGGGGCTCCTCTTCGTCGGTCTCGTCTCCGCGGTTCAGGTCGGACTCGGCGTCGGCGCCCCGGTCGCGCTCGCCGTCGCGTCGCCGGTCATGCTCGCGTTGATGATCGGCTTCTTCGCGCTCGTCCCGCTCCCGCGCGCCCGGGGAATCCCCCGGCAGCGGCTCGCGACGATCCGGCGCGACTGGGCGGTCTCGGCCGCGGTGTACGTCGTCGCCGCCGCGGTGGTCGTCGCGCTCGCGAGCGGCGTCTGACCGCGATCCGACCGCCGTTCCGCCCCTGCGACGGGCCGGGAGAGAAACGGTTTAGTCGCTGGCACCAGCCCGATCGCTCATGCACGCCATCACTCGATCCGGGTGGATCGAGGTCATCTCGGGGTCGATGTTCTCGGGGAAGACCGAGGAGCTGTTGCGCCGCCTCCGCCGGTCCGAGATCGCCGGGCAGTCGGTCGCGGTGTACAAGCCCGCGGTCGACGACCGCTACGGGGAGACGACGATCGGCAGTCACACGGGTCGCCAGTGGGACGCGACCGTCGTCGATAACGAGGGCGACGGGCCGCTGGCGATCCTTGACGACGAGCCGTACCCGGAGGTCGTCGCGGTCGACGAGGCGAACTTCTTCTCGAACGCGCTCGTCGAGGTGTGTAACGGGCTCGCCGACGCCGGCACCCGCGTGATCGTCTCCGGCACCGATCAGACGTTCCGGGGCGAGCCGTTCGAGCCGCTCCCGCAGCTCATGGCGACCGCCGAGTACGTCGACAAGCTCCAGGCGATCTGCTCGGTGTGCGGCGAACCCGCCTCACGGAACCAGCGGCTCATCGAGGGCGAGCCCGCCCACACCGAGGACCCGACCATCCTCGTCGGCGCCGAGGAGTCGTACGAGGCGCGGTGCCGCGACTGCCACGTCTTGAGAACCGGTGAGCGTCCGGACGGCGGCCGGTCGTATCTGGCCGACGAGGAGGCGACGTCCGACGAAGCGGCCGCTCCCGACACGTCGACCGACGGCGAGACGTCGACCGAACTCCCAGAGGAACCGGTGGACCCGAGCGACGACTGAGCCCAGCGACGACTGAGCCCAGCGACGACTGAGCCCAGCGGCGGAAACCGCGGTCGCGGTCGCTCGCGGCGGGGCTCGCCCGAGCTACTCGTCCGTCGGCTCGTCGGGCGCCTGGATCGGCCCACTGTCGTCGGCTTCGGCCGTCGCGAGGCGGTACAGCCCCGCCATCGAGACGAGCGCGAGCACCGCTCCCTCGGCTCGCGCGGCGACGTAGGCCCACTCTCGGGGTTCCGCGTCGCCCGCGTCGCGGTAGACGACCTTCGTCCACGCCCGCACGACGGGGCGCGGGGCGAGCGTCTGAACCAGTCCCAGGAAACCGACGATGAGCAGGAGCGCTGCCTTCATACGAGTCGCTTCGCCGGGCGTATTTAAAAGCGGTGCGCCGCGTGCGCACGCGGTCGTCGACGCCGCGCTGCGGGCCGTCACACCGGCTCGGCGGCCGAGAGGAACCGGCGACAGGTCGCGGCCGCCCACTCGCGGACTGGCGGCGCGTCGGACCACAGGATCGCGGCAAGCCCGGCGTCGTCGAACAGCCCGACGACGGCGCGGTCGCCGACGAGGAGGATCCCGACCGGCGAGTCGCCCTCGTGGCGGTACGCCTCGACGCCGTGGCCCGAGAGGATCGAACGGACGGCGGCGCCCGAGGGCCCGTCGAACCGATCGCTTGCGCGTCCGGTGAAGACGAGTCGCACCGTCTCCTCGACCCCGTCCGCGACCGAGCGAGCGATCGACGCGTCGATCCGCGGGACCACGCCCGCGACGGAGTCGTCGCCGGCGACGAGCCCGGAGAGCCGCGCCGCGGGTCCGGGGTCGTCACCGCGCTCGACGACAGCAACCGGGTCGTCGGACCCCGAGAGGTCGTCGCCGACGGCAGACGCCACGAGCGCGCGGAGCGACTCCCCGTGCGATCCGCCCTCAGTCATCGGCCGGCTCCCCGCCGGGCCGCGGCGGATACGACTGTCGCCCGCCGGTCGACCGGCGGGCGAGCAGGCGGGCCGTCGCGCGGCGTCGGTCGTCGGGGCGCTCCTCCGTCGTCTCGTCGTAGTACAGCACTGTCAGGCCGAGCCCCGCCCGCAGGAGTTCGTTGGCGGCGAACCGGTACCGGTCGTCGCTCGGACCGGACGGCGTCGGCGACGCGGACCGGAGGTGTCCCTCGACGAAAAGGTAGCCGCCGGGGACGAGCGCCTCGGCGAGGTCGGCGAAGCGGTCGAGCACGTGGAAGAAGCTCATCGTGATCAGCTCGTACGCCTCGCTCGGGAAGGCGTACGTGGAGACGTCGCCCAGGACCGGTTCGATCCGGTCGCCGATCCCCCGGTCCGCGGCGCGCTCGCCGATGATGCGTAGCCCCTCGCGAGAGGCGTCGAGCGCGTCGACGTCGTAGCCGGCGTCGGCTAAGAACACCGCGTTCCGGCCGGTGCCCGCGGCGACGTCGAGCGCGCGTCCGTCGGAGATCGCGGGCTCGTACGAGCGCAACACGGGCGACGGCTCCGGCTCCCGGGGATACTCGCCGGACGCAAATCGCTCGTCCCAGTCCGTCATGGGAGCGCTTGCGTCCCCCCGAGCGTAAATCCCACGGGCGTGCGGGTCAGACGAAGGGCATGGACGAGACGGAGTCGACCGCGGAGGTCCTCGGCGAACTGCTGACCGACCGCGGCGAGTCGCTCGCGGTCGCGGAGTCGCTGACCGGCGGGCTGGTCGGGTCGCGCGTGACGGACGTCCCCGGCGCGAGCGCCTACTTCGACCGGGGGTTCGTCACCTACGCGTACGACGCGAAGCGGGAGGTGCTCGGCGTCTCCCGCGAGTCGCTCGACGCCGAGGGGGCAGTGAGCGCGGCGGTCGCGGAGGAGATGGCGGCCGGCGCGCGCGATCACGCCAACACGACGTGGGCGGTCGCCACCACCGGAATCGCCGGACCGGACGGCGGCACCGCGGAGAAGCCCGTCGGGCTCGTGTACGTCGGCGTCGCGTACGCAGCGCCGTGGGGGACCGAGGCGTCGTTCGTCCGGAGCGAGCGCGTCGCCCTCGACGGGGACCGCGACGCCGTGAAACGCGCCGCGGTCGACGCCGCGCTCGACGCTTTACTGCGGGCGGTCCGAGAGATCGACGACGGGGAGTAAGCAAAGGCCCGACGCCGGTCGAGTCGTCCGAGCCCGCAAGCGTTTACCCCCGTGGCGCGTGTACGTGTACCATGGTAGAGCGCGTACTGGTGGCCATGGACGACTCAGAGCTCGCCGAACGGGCGCTCCGCTACGCGCTCGACGTACATCGGGACGCCGACGTGACGGTGTTACACGTCGTCGGCGAGCCCTCCGGGATGATGGGTGCGGCGACGGGAATCGCGCTCGCGGACGACAGCGAGGAGCGGGTCCGAGAGCTCTCCGAGGACGTGTTCGAACGGGCGGGAAAGATCGCCACGGAGTACGGTGTCGAGGTGAAGGTGGAGTCCGAGGTCGGGTCGCCGGCGAGCCGGATCGTCGAGCGCGCTGACGACTTCGACGCGGTCGTGATCGGGACGCACAGCGGGTCGCTCGCCGACCGGCTCCTCGTCGGCAACGTGGCGAAGTCGGTGTTCCAGAACTCGCCGGTCCCCGTGACGGTCGTTCGCTGACGCGGGAGCGACGGCCCGGCCCCCCGTCCGCGTCGTCAGCCGTCGATGTACGCGTGACCGACGACCGCGACGAGCAGCGCCGCGACGACGATCCACGCGAACGGTTCGACGGCGAGCAGCCGGATCGGCCGAGTCACGGACTCGTCGAGGCCGAAGAGGACGCCCGCGGCGAAGACGATGGCGAGGACGAGAGCGGCGACGACCCCGGCGACGCCGAGCAGCGCGGTGTCGGTCCGGTCCATACCGCGGATCGGTGTGTGGCGTATATAAGTGACTCTCCGAGAAACGGACCCAGTTATCCCCGCGAGTCGTCGCTGACCGCGTCCCACAGCGCCGAGAGGGTCGCCTCGTCGCCGGCGGCGACGTACAGGGGGCCGCCCCGGCGCGTCGCCGCTCCGGCTTCCGACGCGAACAGCTCGGTGACGGCCTGCTCCTCTTCGTCCGGGTGAAACTGTGCGATCCCCCTGTATCCGCCCGCGGGCGAACAGCCCCGAGTGGACGGTGGGCGCCCAGCTCGGAATCGCTCGCTTCACCGTCCCGCGAAGCGATCGGCGCATCGACTCGGCCCGCCGAGCGAGGATCGGATCGCGCGGCACGTCCCGGCCGACGATCGTAGCGACCGTGGCGGCCGCGACGTCCACGTCGCTGTCCGCGGTCGCCGGTTCCCCCGATCGACTCCGGACCGCCGAGGACATCCCACGGAGCGACAGGCCAATGAGTCACGGTCGGTGCTCCGGGTGCACGACGATTCCCGCCGACGAACGCGTAATTATTTAGATTATGTGAGGTCCATAGATTTATACGAAAAATCGTGGTACAGTTACACATGGAGGCGGCGCTCGACGAGATCGCGTATCTGGCCAACTCCGCGAACCGCGTCGCGATCCTAGAGTTGCTCCAGGAGTCGCCCCGCGGCCGTCGCGAACTCGTCGAGTCGGTCGACGCCTCCCGCGTGACCGTCGCACGCATTCTCCGGGAACTCGAAGGCCGAGGCTGGATCGAGCGGTCGGAACGGGAGTACACGACGACGCCGCTCGGCTGCTGGGTCTGTGAACGGTTCAAAGACCTAGTGGGCGACTTCGAGGCCGAACGCCGTCTCCGGGAACCGCTCCAGTGGCTCTCAAGCGAGGTCGTGACGTTCGATGTCCGGCGACTGCGGAACGCGGAGGTCGTCTTGGTGGACGGGAGCGACGCGACCGTCCTGCTCCGGGAGCTCGCGGCCTTCCACCGCGCCGGCGAACGGATCCGAGCCGTTACCTGTGCGTCGGCCCCACGGATCGTCGAGAACCTTCGGGATGTCGTCGTTGACGGTACGCGACTGGAACTCGTCGTTACGCCGGCGGTCGTCGACGCCGCCAGAAGTCATCCCCCGACGGCCCAACGAGTCAACGAACTGCTCGCCCACGCGAACGCTGACTTGTACGTCTGCGAGGAGGTCCCGATCGCGGTCTGGATCGTCGACGACACGGTCAGGATCGATCTGACCGACGACCGGAACGTGCTCAGAGGTGCGCTGGTCACCGACGACGAAGCGGTCTATGCGTGGGCCATCGACATCTTCGAGACCTGCCTGCGGGAGGCGACGCCGCTGGCCCCGGAGGAGGTGTGCGCCTGACGTTCCACCGGGCGGGCCACTGACGAGGGACGCTCTGATCCGGAGCGCGCTCCCTCGTCGCCAGGCCCCGACCGGACCGGATCGGACCGGTCCCGAAAAGTCGATTCCATCAGTGGCGGGCGGGCGGTGTCTGCGCGTCTGCCTCCGCGAGGACCCGGGCGACAGTCTCGGTGATGGGCTGACCGGTACGCTCCTCCATGAACAGCCACTGTCCCGACGGGTTGATCTCGAGGAAGACGTGCTGCCCGTCCGGTCGCCGTCGCATGTCGATCGCCCCGTACACCAGCCCCAGCCGGTCGACGTACTCCCGGAGCCGGTCGCGGATGTCGTCGGGCAGGTCGGCGGGTTCGACCCGGGCCCGATCGACGTTCATGCGGTAGTCGACGGGGTAGGCCGTCTCCTGAGAGTGGATCTCCGCCGGAAACACCTCGCCGTCAACGACCGTGATCCGGAGGTCGACGCCCGCAGGGACGTACTCCTGGAAGATGACCGGCGCGTGCCGCACGGCGGCGATGACATCCGTCTCGCCGTCCCGGAGGACGCGTGTCTCCCGCCAGGCGGCTTCGGTTCCGGTGAACGCCTTGTACACGGTCTTCGAGGCGCCGTGTGCGTCGACGAACGCCTGAGCCCGGGCCGGGTCGTTGGTGATGCAGGTCTCGGGAATTTCGAACCCGATCTGCTGGGCGACCCGTAGCTGGTAGGGCTTGCGGGCGGCCTCCTCGTCGTGGGTCGGGTGGTTCATCCATTCCGCGTCGAGCGTCCGCCAGAGGCCGCCGATCGCGGCCTGACACTCCCGGTAGGCGAACGACCGGTCGACGTTGCCAGTGAGTTCCGGCGACAGGTCGAACGGTTGGGGACGGCGCCACCAGACCGCGCCACAGTCGGCCAACTCGAGGTCGCCCAGTCGGGCGTGCAGCGCCGGCTCGTCATCGCCGTCGGCCCCGGTCCCGTCCCCGTCCGTCCGGGCGTACGTCATCGACAGGGACAGTCGCTGCGGGAACGCCGACGTGTCCAGCAGCCTGGCGGCGACGCCGCGGCGCTCGAGCCGGTCCAGGACCGCCCGCGCGTGGTCATCGTCGGCCTCGGAGACGACCAGGATCACGGGAGAGCCCTCCGGATTGGCACTCCTCGATCGTCTCCGGTCGGGGCCGGGCCGTTCCGCCGCGCCCGCCCGGCGTCACCGACCGATGACGCGACCCGTCGGTCGGGGCGGTTGCGAGCGGGCGTCACCGCTGGGACCCCTGCGAGAGGAATTGCTGGTACTCGGCGGCCAACTGACGGTACTGGTCGTTGATGGCCTGCAGTTGCGTCTGTTGTTGCTGGAGAAACTGCTGCATGTCGCTCAGGAGCTGTTCGTAGGTTGACTGCAGCTCCCCACCTCCGCCGCCAGCCGTCCGGTCGGTCCCGCCGTGGCCGTGGGGTGGACCCTGACCCTGGCCCTGTCCCGTCCCCTGCAGGTCGGCGCCGGAACCTCGGCCCACGTGATGTGGCGTCTGGAGGACGAACGGACGCTCTCCGCCGCCGGCTTTGCTCCCTCCGGCGGGCCCGAAGCCGTATCCGTATCCCTGCGGTTGCCTCTGCCCCTGTTGCTGAATCGGGCTGAACGGCATCTGTCCCAGCCCCATGTCGTCGAACTGCTTGTCTAGCCCGGTCGCCTTTCGACGGTCGATGTACGGGGAGGTGCCGCCGTCGCCGCCGCCGATCGGCGTGTCGCGGAATGGGAGCGTACCGCCCGGTTCGTCGGTGAACTTGTTTTTTTCTGGGATGTACGGTCGCGTTGGGGTGTACTCAAGACCGCCACCAGCCCCGGGAACGTCGCCACCGACACCCCCACCTTGGCCGGCGGGGTCGCCGGGCGGTTTGTCCAGCCCGGTCGCCTTTCGGTCGTCGACGTGTTTGACCGTCCCTCGGCCGCCGGTCCCTACCGGCGGATCGTTGAGGAATTTGTTCCCGCCGACCCCCTCGTCGGTGAATTTCATCTTCTCGGATGGGAGGTTCTTTTCGCTGAGGGGAATCTTCCCCTCGATCGGGTTCTTCAATGAGAACGCGGTAAGAACGTCCGACTCGTTGAGAATCGGACCGATCTTCACTCCGTGGTTGTGACCCCCGCGTCCGGCGCGGCAGCCGCCGTTGGTGTGGACGCCGACGATGGCGCCGTCGGATTCCCGGAGGACCCCCGACCCGGAACTGCCGCGGAGCGTGTCGATGTCACCGTACCCGAAGTAGTCCTCCCCAAGCTGTCCCGAGGTCGAACTCGTATGGACGTGCGTCGCCGTCCCGGCTTCGATCTTCTTCGGGCGACCCCTTGGATGCTGGATAATGCAGAGGGAATCGCCCTGCTGGACGGGCGAGGTAGCAAGCGTCGCCGACCCGAACCGGTTGCCGGGCGTCCCCGAGAGCCTGACCACTGCGTAGTCGAGTCCGCCCCTGTCGCGTTCGACGAGCTCGACGATGTCGAACTGCTGTTCCTGCCGGAGGTTCCCCGACGGGTCGACTTGGTAATTGAAGTCGACGTGCATGTTCGTCGCGATTTCGTGGGGACGGATCCGCTGGCCACCTTTCATCGGCACGCCCGGGGCGGAGTCGAAACAGTGCCCCGCCGTCAGAAACAGATCGTCGGCGACCAGCGTCCCGGTGCACCAACGATCGCCCGCGAACCTGCCGGGGTCCGAATACCGCTGGTCGAGGTCGTCGTTCCATTGGATGAGGCCGACGGGTGACTCGTGGTTGCCGACGAACGACTTCGAGACGCCCAGCGTCCCGTCGTACTGTTCGACGGGTTGTTTATCGTTCGTCGTGTCACACTGGCTCTCGACCCAGTCCATGAACGCCTCGTGATCCGTTGGATCCTCGGGGAGCCCCTCGTCCGGGATTTCCCCAACTGGCGGTTCCTCAACGGGGAACGGGTAGAGCGGCGGGAAGTCCCAACGGCCTGTGCCATCGTTGTCGTGTTCGTGGTCGTGATCTGACGGTGTTGCCATTGTCAGGTATCGACGGATCGCTGGTTCGGGCTCGGTCGGGCGCCGGTCGGGACGAACCGAGCGACTGTTCGGTCGGTGCCCCCACCCGACCGTCCCCCACGGTCTCCCCGTCAGATGAGGGTGTCTACGGATTTTTGTTGGGCCAGTATCATGTTTCGGGAGCTACACCGTTCACGACGTCTTCAGTGTACACGGCGTGATACAAGTGTCAAGAGCAGGCACGGTGTCGCGGGCCGACCCGACGTGACGCCCCACCCCATGCCTCGCGGGCCGCTTCGCGGGTGTCGCACGCGCCCGTCGCGACCGACTCCTCGACCAGCCGGTCGATCCGCCCGGTCACGAAGTGATCGGGCGCGACGGCGTTGGCGCAGACTTCATGCTTCATGCCTCGGGAGGCCGGCAGTCCGTCGGTCCGGACCTCTCCCAGCAGTTGAGAGAAGTCGTCGACCTCCTCAATAACTGGCCCGAGATCGCCCTCGTGGTCGCTTCCCTCCTGAGCTGACACCACCCGAAGCACGTCGCGGCCTGCCGCGACGAGCGTCAGTCCTCTCCCTGATCCTCTGTCCAGCGGGTGCGTCCGCCCTCTGACGACCCGCCGCGGCATGGACTCGACCGCGGCTGGTCTTTGTATTCAAATCCGGCACACACCTGGTGTGTTTCTTTGACCTGTGTTGGCCCATCGACTGTCTGGGAGCGCATTTCCCAGACAGTCGGAAATCCCCGACAGAACGCGTTTCGAACTCGCTGAGTTGGTCGTGAAGTGTCGTGTAACACGGTGAGAGGAGGGCCGCCCGGGTTATGTTTAGCGGTGTGTTAGCGTGGAGAATGAAGGCGTTGAGGAGCTCACCGAGGATGAGTTCCGAATCGTAGAATGATCGTCAGGCGGGTGGACGTGGCTTTCCAGTCACAGCGGCCACACCAGATACGGTCGGAGCCGTCGCGGGCGTGGAGGCTCTCTGCGCCGCAGGTGAAAAAGAGCGTTCTCACCAGATCTTCTTGAGACGCCGCTCGATAATAGCGTCGAGCCTCTCAGGCCGAAATTCTATTACGCCATGTTCCGCGAGTTCCGCTGGCCTCTGGCCGAAAGCGGGGCGGTTCGTTTGTATATCCGATTCTGCCCGAATAGAGGCACTAATTTTTCTGGTAACACCAGTTTACGGAAGAGCGAGCAAGCCAGGGCAGGGATTTGAACCCCGGAAGTCTCGATTACAAGTCGAGTGCATGAACCGCCCATGCTCCCCTGGCGCGGATTGGCGTACTCGGGCCTCCTATGAGTGCGTGTCGCTTTCGGCGAGCCTGACGTTCGTCCGCGGTCACTCGGTTCCGCCCGCGGACCCCCCGGTGTCGGACTCGTCGCCGACCCGCTCCGACAGCGACTTCGTCAGCTCGACGCGGTGGAGGTCGTACCCGCGACTGTCGTAAAACGCGCGGGCCCGGTCGTTGTCGGCGAGCGCCTCCAGCGCGACCGTTTCGGCGCCCGCCGCCGCCAGCGCGCGCTCGGCGGCGTCGAGGAGGTCGGCGCCGATACCCTCGCCGCGGCGTTCGGAGACCACGAACAGGTTGCTTACCGTTCCGCGGACGCGGTCGCGCTCGTAGCCCTCGCGGTCGATCGAGAAGCCGACGAAGCCGACCGGGGCGCCGTCGAGGTCGCCGTCGCGAGCGACGAGCAGTTCACCGGTGACGACGGAACGCGCGACCCACTCGCGCACCGCTGTGCGGTTCGGCTCGGCGAGCAGCGTGGAGCCGTGGCTTCGCTGGTCCTCCGCCAGCGCGACCCACAGGTCGGTGACGTCGTCGACGTCGTCGACCGTCGCCGGCGCGACCGTCGGGCGCTCGTCGTCTGACATTCGTTCGCTCGTTCGGCGCGCCGCGGGATGAGGGTACCGACGCGATCCGGTCGCGGCCGCCGGTCGGGACGACGGGAAGAGAGCCGGTCGGACGGCTCACACCTCGCGGCACTCCGGACAGACGGCCTGCCCGTTGGCGGTCACCAGGTCCGGGACGAGCGCCCCGCAGCTCTCGCAGACGCCCTGCGTCGCCGATCCCGACGCGTCCGTCGCGGCGGCATCGCTCGTCGAGTCGACGCCGCCGTCCGAGCCGAGCATCCCCTCGTCGCCGCGCCGCGTTCCGTGGAGCGACTCGTCGGCGACTGCGGCCTCGCGAGCCCCGTCGCCGGTCCGCGGTGCGCCCGCGGCGAGCGCGTCGCCGGCGGTGACGACGCCGACCGCCTCGCCGCCCTCGACCGCCACGACGCGGTCGGCCCCCTCGG
Source organism: Halorubrum sp. Eb13 (assembly GCF_002252895.1). Classification (NCBI taxonomy): domain Archaea; kingdom Methanobacteriati; phylum Methanobacteriota; class Halobacteria; order Halobacteriales; family Haloferacaceae; genus Halorubrum; species Halorubrum sp. Eb13. Next base: position 59,985 of record NZ_NHPE01000033.1, read on the forward strand.
AGACGAGGCGCTCCTCGACTGCCGCGAGCGAGTCGTCCGGCGTCACCGTCGGAAGGGGCGGTCCCATCACCGACCCGACCGTGGGACCGCCTGCGTCTCCTTCGCTCTGGACGTCGGCGTCGAGGAGCGCACCGAGCGCGTCCCGAGAGCCGAGCCGTCCGACTGGCTCGCCGCCGCGAACGACGACGAGGCAGTCGGTCTCCTCCTCGACCATCAGCGCCGCCGCGTCGGTCAGGCCGTCGGACTCGCTCACGCCGAGGAACTCGCGATGCATCACGTCACGAACCGTGGTGTCTGTTCGCATGGACCGTGGATCCCACGCAAACGGCTAAAAGCTGCCCCCGGTATCGTTATATCCGTTCCGACCGTAGCCAGCCGATCGGCACTGAAAACGACGGTTCCCTCGTCCCGTCGCCGCGACGCGCTCGACTCCGGATCGCGACGCACCTGGCGCCAGTTCGCGACGCGCTTGACGCCTCGCTCGGCTCGTGGCCGCGAACCGAAGAGGAGGGTTCAAACCCTCCGGCGTTCGAGCCAGCACATGACCATTCCCTCGTTCGTGATCGGGATCGCGGGAGGGACCGGCGCGGGGAAGACGACCGTCTCCCGGCTCGTCACTCGCGACCTCGGCGACAGCGTCACCCGCATCCCGTTGGACAACTACTACGAGGACCTCTCGCACCTCGACTTCGAGGAGCGACAGTCCGTCAACTACGACCACCCGTCGGCGTTCGAGTGGGAGCTCCTCCGCGAGCACCTCGAAGCGCTGCTGGAGGGCCAGTCCGTGCAGATGCCGCAGTACGACTTCGAGATCCACAACCGGAAGGCGGAGCGCGTGACGGTCGAACCCACCGACGTCATCGTGCTGGAGGGGATCCTCGCGTTGTACGACGAGGAAATAAACGACATGATGGACCTGCGGCTGTTCGTCGAGACCGACGCCGACGTCCGGATCCTGCGCCGGATCCGCCGGGACGTCATCGATCGCGGCCGCGACCTGGAGGGCGTCATCGACCAGTACCTCTCGACGGTGAAGCCGATGCACGAGCAGTTCATCGAGCCGTCGAAGAAGCACGCCGACGTGATCATCCCGGAGGGGGCCAACAGCGTCGCCGTGAACCTCTTAGAGGAGAAGCTCCGCGCCGAGGTCGAGGGCGACGCGGTCCGGAGCTGGGAGCGCGGGAGCTTGGAGGAGGAGCTCGGCGAGAAGCGCTCGCTCGACATGAACGGCGACGACTGAATCGACGGGAGCCGTCGGATCCCGGTAGCTCGTCATTTTTGAGTGGTCGCCGGAGCCGAAACGCGTCAGGACGAGAGCCAGGCGTACGTCTGGATGGCGCCGAACAACAGCGCGAGCGCTCCGTTTTCGACGATCAGCAAGACGTTGTCCGCCAGTATTGTCCGGGCGCCCACGGCGAGAATACCGAACGCCGTTGCCAGCAACAGATTGTACTTCGCGAACGCAATCCAACACTCCTGATCGAGCTCGATGAGACCGTCGCTGCCCATGCGTGCCGTTTTTTCTCGACAGTGACAAACGACAGGGTCGACGGGGCGGTAGCGCCGAGCGACTCGCAATCACGATAGTGGACGGGCTTCGATGAGTGGGCCGCCTACGAAAGCCGAAGAATGGCTCGTGAAAGGGACACGCGTCGTGGCTCGCAGGGGCGACCTCGCGCGTGCCACTCGGCCGCGAGGCGGCCTCGCAGGCACGCGCCACCGACCGTTTATAAGCAACCGCCGCGGTCGCTCGGGTCGATGCAAATATGCTCTCTCGGACGTTCGCCGTTCAGCGCCGCCGGCTCGCCACCCGTTCCTCCGCGGTCTCCGCGCTGACGACCTCGTAGAGTATCGCCCGCCCGCCGTCCTCTTTGGGCCGCAACACCCGCCCGAGCCGCTGGGTGAACTCCCGTTCGCTGCCCGACCCGGAGAGGACGACCGCGACGTTCGCGTCCGGCACGTCGACCCCCTCGTCGAGCACGTTCGCGGCGACGACGCGGCCGTAGGTCCCCTCGCGGAAGCGCTCCAAGATCTCCCGTCGCTCCTTCGCCCCCGTCTCCGCGGTGATCGCCGGAAGTAGGAACCGCTCCGAGAGCCGGTAGACGAGGTCGGTGTGGGCGGTGAAGACGATCACGCGGTCGTCGCGGTGCCGGTCGAGGATCGACTCCAACCGGTCGACCTTCCGGTCGGCGTTCATCATGATCTCGCGGGCGTCCTGTTTCGCGAGGAGGGCCTCGCGGGCCGCGGGGTCGTTGCCGGAACGCTTGACCAGTTCCCGGTAGTCGCTCCCGCTGGAGAAGGTGATCCCCGCCTCGCGGACGTACTCGACGAACGCGCCCTGCTTCTCGTCGTAGCGCTCGCGCTCCTCGGGCGTCAGCTCCACCTCGATCCGGCGGATGTCGTACGGCGCGAGGTGGTCGCCAGCGAGGTCGTCGACGTCGAGCGCGTAGACGCGGTCGCCGATCAGCTCCGCGACCGTCTCGTGGGCGCCGTCCGGGCGCTCGAAGGTCGCCGTCAACCCGAGGCGCGCGGGCGCCGCGAGCAGCCGGGCGACGTCGCGGTACCCCTCGCCGCCGAGGTGGTGGACCTCGTCGAAGACGACCAGCTCGAAGGCGTCGCCGACGCCGCCGGCCTTCAGGTACGCCGAGTCGTACGTCGACACCGTGATCGCCTCCCGACGCTGCTCGCCGCCGCCGAACCGCCCGATCGGCACGTCGAACTCGCGCTCGAGCTCGCGCTGCCACTGGTCGAGGAGGTCGACCGTGGGAACGACGACGAGCGTCGGGACGCCGAGTTCGACCGTCGCGCGGATCGCGATCACGGTTTTGCCCGCCCCGGTCGGGAGCTCGAGCACGCCGCGGTCGCCCGCGTCGCGCCACGCGTCGAGCGCCTCGCGCTGGTACTCCCGCAGGTCGTAGTCGGTCGCGAGCGCGTCCGGGAGCCCCGCCTCCCGCGCGGCCCGGTCGCTCGCGTCCAGCACGTGGTCCTCGACGCTGGCGCCGGCGACCTCCAGCGCGCGGCGGATCGCGGCGTAGCGGTAGGCCGGTGCGCGGCCGGTCCCCGAGCGCGGGTCGGCCTCGACGCCCGGGAGCGGCGGGAGCGACGCGAGGGGCTCGCAGTCGGTCGATCCGGCTTCGTCGTCCGTCGACTCCTCCGTAGCGCCCCCGGCCGAGTCTCCGGCGTCGACCCGAATCGTCCCGTCCTCGTAGGTCAGCCGGACGTTCATCGCCTGACGTTGCCGACCGACTTACAAAGGGGCACCGCCTCCGTCCGCCATGCGCGCGGACGAACTCGACCCCGAACTGGCGGCCGTCGTCGACGAGATCGAGGCGCTCGGGCTCCCCGAGTGGCACGCCCTCTCCGTCGGCGCCGCGAGGCGCGTCGAGGACGAGGTGTTCTCCGGCGACCCGGAGCCCGCCGTCGCCGACGTCAGGGACCTCGCGTTCGACGGTCCCCACGGCGAACTGCCGGTGCGGGTGTACCGACCCGAGGCGGCCCTCGACGGATCGACGCCGCCCGCCCGCACCCTCGTCCACTTCCACGGCGGGGGCTGGACGCTCGGCACCCTCGACTCCATCGACGGTCCGTGTCGCGAGCTGGCGACTCGCACGGGGGCGGTCGTCGTCTCCGTCGACTACCGGCTCGCGCCCGAACACCCCTTCCCCGTCGCCGTCGACGAGGCGGCCGCGGCCGTGGAGTGGGTCGCGGACAACGCGGCGGCGGTCGGCGGCGACCCCGACCGGCTCGGCGTCTCCGGCACCAGCGCCGGGGCGACGCTCGCGCTCGCGGCCTGTCTGCACCGTCGGGAACTGGGCGACAGCGCCGTCGACGTCGCCGGCCAGTTCCTCCTCTACCCGATCGCGGGCGACGACTTCGAGACCGACTCGTACCGCGAGAACGCCGACGGCCCCTTGCTCACCCGCGCGGACATGCGGTGGTTCTACGACCGGTACCTCCGGAGCCCCGTGGACGCGCACAACCCGTTCGCGGTGCCCCTCCGCGCGGGCGACCTCGGCGGGCTTCCGCCCGCGACCGTCGTCACCGCCGGGTTCGATCCCCTCCGGGACGACGGGGCGGCGCTCGCGGAGCGGTTCGACGGTGAGGGGACGCCGGTCGAGCACCGCCACTACCCGGCGATGGTCCACGGGTTCTGCAGTCTCTCGGACCGCGTCGCCGTCGCGGAGGAAGCGCTGTCGGCCGTCGCCGGCGACGTCGAAGCGAGACTGTGACGTACGCGGTCGCTGGGAGACCGAGGACGCCCGGGGACCCGGGAGAGGCCGTCGGCCGGTCGGTGGCCGCCGGGGTCAGACGAGGGGGATCAGCAGTTCCCAAGCCGCCGGCAGTGTCATCTGGAGGAGTCCACCGCCGGCCCCCAACGCGACGAGACCCAACGCGATCGACGCGGCCGACCCGTCTTCGTCCCCGACGTAGAACCGATACAAGAGCAGCGAGCCGGCGGCTTGCACGGTGAAAGCGCCGACCAACGCCCCGAGAGAGAGGAGTACCGGGTCGGACTGGATCGAGAACAGGGGGTACGGTGTCCTCGGTCGTATCGCGTTCGTTAGGAGTCCCCCGACGACGAAGTACAGCAGGAGACCGCCGCCGAACACCGCGGCCCCTTCGACGCCGACCTCCACGGACAGCCGGAGTGCCTCTTCCACGAGCGTCGTCCGTTCGTCCGCTCTCAGATGATTGATGAACATGTGAACACCGCCGTCCGACCGCGAGGCCCGTAGCGTCTCGTCTCGCTCGGGGCGCGGGCGCGGCGTCCGGGGAGCGAGCGAAACGATCCACAGGTGTCGAATCGTCGCCGAAACCACAAAAATATTACTGTATTGCTTTTTACCGAAAAAACCGTCTCTCTGTTAAGGATACCGAAGAAATAACCCTTTGCAAAATGGAGATAGCGTAATGAGCGAAGGAGACCTGAAACGGGACCTCGGCCTGTACTCGGCGGTGACGCTGAGCATGGGCGCGATGATCGGTGGCGGGATCTTCGTGCTCCCCGCGGTCGGATTTAAGAAGGCGGGGCCGGCGGTCATCGTCGCTTACCTGTTGGCCGGGCTGATCGTCCTTCCGAACGCACTCTCGAAGGCGGAGATGGCGACGGCGATGCCGGAAGACGGCGGTACGTATCTCTACATCGATCGCGCCATGGGCCCGCTGTTCGGCACGGTCGCGGGTATCGGTGTCTGGTTTTCGCTCGTGTTCAAGAGCGCGTTCGCGCTTGTCGGCCTCGGTGCGTACCTGCTGCTACTCGTGAACGTCCCGGCGACCCTCGTGAAGGCGGTCGCGCTCGGCCTCGGTGGAGTCGTTATTCTACTCAACATGTTCGGGACAGAAAAGAGCGGTCAGGTGCAGGGCGTCCTCGTGAGCCTCGTCGTCCTCGTGCTCGGCGCATACGTCGTCGGCGGAGTCGGGCTCTCGAACCCGGTTCAGTATTCGCCGTTCGTCAGCCACGGACTCGGTGGGATCGCCACTGCCACCGCCTTCGTCTTCGTCTCGTACGCCGGGATCGGGGAAGTCGCCTCCGTCGCGGAGGAGATCAGCGACCCCGGACGGAACATCCCGCGCGCGATGCTCATCTCTATCGGGGTGATGTTGGCCGTTTACACCGCCGTCGTGGGCGTAATCGTCGGCGTCGTCCCGGCCGATACCCTCGTTCACGGTGGTCCGACCGGCGGCACCTCCCTGACCCCGATGGCCGACGGCGCCGAGCGAGTGTTCGGAGGTGCGGGCGTGACGGTCGTCGCCGTCACCGCCGTGCTTGCACTCACCAGCATGGCGAACGCGGGCGTCTTGGGGACGTCGCGGTTCCTCCTCGCGATGAGCCGTGATTCGCTACTGCCCGAGCGGATCGGGCGGATCAGTCCACGGTTTCTGACGCCGGTGAACGCCGTGCTCGTGACCGGTGGGGTGTTGCTCACGCTCATCGCCTTCGTCCCGGTCGTGGACCTCGCGAAGCTGGCTAGCGCCTTTCTCATCCTCGTGTTCTCCTTGGAGAACGTCTCCGTGATCGTCTTCCGGGAGGTCGGCGGCGATTTCTACGACCCGGAGTTCCGCTCTCCCGGCTACCCCGTGGTACAGGTCCTCGGCGTGATCGGCGGCGTTCTGTTGATCGCCCAGATGGGGCTGATTTCCGTCGTCGGCGCCGTCGGGATCAGCGCGGGAAGCGCCGTCTGGTATCTCGCGTACGCACGCTCGCGAACCGACCGTACCGGCGCGCTGGGGACGTACTTCGACCGCGAACCGGACGCGTCGGAACCGTTGGACGAGGCCGCGGCCGTCTCGAAACGGGAAGAGGAGTGAGGGGTCGCGACGAGCGGGGCGCTCGCCGTTTCCCAGCCCGAACCCGTCGAAATGGGAATCGTTAGTAGACCGTCCGAGCGAGTGACATGGCGGGACGCTACGGTGAGTTGGACTACTCGAAAGCCACCAAGCGGAGTGTGCTGCTCGGAGTCTGTCTGTTCCTGACCGGCGCGGTCGGGAAGGCGATCATCCACGCGGGCGGGCTGCAGGTACCCGGATGGGAGGAGACCCTGCTGCTCGACCTGGAGTTCCTCGGGACGGCGGTCGCGCTTCTCTCACCGTTCGTGTTCGGGATCCTCCTCCCGCTTACCGGGTAGCGTGACGGCCGCGTCGGAGGGGCCGCGGCGTCGCCGGCTCGAGACTCGTCGCCTTCCGCCGGTGTCGTCGGGGTCGCCTCACTCCTCGACCGTCGTCTTCACGATGCTGACCGGGGCGGTCGACCGACGCGAGACGCGCTCGGTGACGGAGCCGAGCATCCGCCGGTAGTCGCCGGAGCGCGTCTTCGAGCCCATCACCGTCAGGTCGATGTCCTCCCTGTCGGCGTACCGGAGGATCTCCTCGTGGGGGACGCCGTACACCAAGTCGGTGACGACGTCGACGCCGGCGTCGCCGGCGTGGGCCGCCACCTCGTCGAGCGCCTGGCGACCGCGCTCCTCTAGCGTCTCCTCGGCGCCTTCCGAGCCGTCGACGAACTCGTCGCCGGAGTAGGCGTTGATCACGTCGCTGTCGACGACGTACAGCACGTGCAAGGTCGCGTCGTATCGGTCAGCGGCGTCGACGGCGTGGTCGATCGCGCGGTCGACGCCCTCGCTGCCGTCCGTGGGGAGTAGGATGCGGTCGTACATACGCGGCGATTCGCGGCGTCATCGAATAAATTGGTCGCCGTTTCCCGAACGGTTAACACGCTGCCACCCGCCGAACTCTCCATGACAGCGGCCGCGGATCGACTGTTCGTGAACGGAGAGGTCCACACGCTCGCGGCGCCCGACGAGACCCACGAGGCGGTCGCGGTCCGCGACGGGGCGATCGTTCGCCTCGGCAGCACCCGCGAGGTCGAGTTCCTCGAAGGGGTCGACACCGACGTCGTCGACCTCGGCGGGCGCGTCCTCCTCCCGGGCTTCGTCGACGCGCACACCCACCTGACGACGGTCGGGCGCTACCTCGTCCACGCGGACCTCTCGGCCGCCGACTCCCCGGACGAGGCGGTCGACCTGCTGGCGGAACGGGCGGCCGAGGTGGAGGCGGAGTCCGGCTCCGACGCCCCCGCCGACCCCGTCCTCGGCTACGGCTACGACGAGTCGACGTGGGCGGAGGACCGCTACCTGACGCGGGCGGACCTCGACCGCGTCTCGACGGAGCGACCCGTGGCCGCGTTCCGCGAGGACATGCACGTCGCCGCGGTCAACGGGGTCGCCCTCGACCGGTTCGCCGACGCGCTCGCCGCGGCCCCCGACGAGACGGTGCCGACCGACGCGGACGGAGAGCCGACCGGCGTCCTGTTAGAGAGCGCTATCGACCCGATCTACGAGGCGATCGAGCCCGGACCGGCCGAGACCCGGGAGATCGTCGAGGCCGCGCTCGCCGACTGCGCCGCGAAGGGGATCACCGGCTTCCACGACATGGTGCGGAACTCCCACGCGCCGCGGGCCTACCGCGATCTGGAGGCCGAGGACGAACTGACCGCGCGCGTCCGGATCAACTACTGGAGCGACCACCTCGACGCGCTCCGCGAGGTCGGCCTCGGAACGAACGACGGGAGCGACACGGTCCGGGCGGGCGCGATCAAGTCGTACACGGACGGGAGCTTCGGCGGCCGGACCGCCCGAATCTCGGAGCCGTACGCGGACGCCCCGGACGAGACCGGGCAGTGGGTCGTCGACCCCCCGGAGCTGTCCGAGACGGTGGCCGCGGCGACCGCAGCCGGCTACCAGTTCACCGCCCACGCCATCGGCGACGAGGCGGTCGACGCCGTCCTCGACGCCTACGAGGGGGCCTCCGAGACCGACCCCGGCGAGGCGCGCCACCGGATCGAGCACGTCGAACTCGCCGACGACGAGGCGATCGACCGGCTCGCGGCGTCGGGTGTCGTCGCCAGCGTCCAGCCGAACTTCCTCAAGTGGGCGGGCGAGGACGGGCTCTACGAGACCCGACTCGGGCCGGAACGGACCGCCGAGACGAACCGCTACCGCGACATGCTCGACGCCGGCGTGGCCCTCGCGTTCGGTTCGGACGGGATGCCGATGGACCCCCTCCTCGGCGTCCACCACGCGGTCAACGCCCCCGCGGAGGCGCAGCGGCTGACGGTGACCGAGGCGCTGCGCGCGTACACCCGCGGCGCGGCCTACGCTGGCTTCGACGAGGACCGGCTCGGCACGGTCGCGGTCGGCAAGCGCGCCGACCTCGTCGCGCTCGACGCGTCGCCGTGGGAGGCGTCGGACGCGATCCGAGACGTCGGCGTCGCGATGACGGTCGTCGACGGCGAGGTCGTGTACGACGGGCGCTGAACTGACGACCGGCCCGACGCCAGACGGCGGTCGCGGCGCGGTCCCCGGTCCGATCTCGTTCTGCTCCGCGGTGACTGCTGAGCGCGCGGGACGCGACGGGCGGACTCGTCGTCGCGGACGGCGGCCCGTTCGTGAGCGACGCCGCTCCGCCCGCGAGCGGCGACGCCCTCGTTCGAAGGTTGTTCCTCACGAAACCCCAGACGAAGGAATCGAAACCGTTGACGGCCAATTTGAAGAAAAAATTTATACAAAAGGAGCCATTGAATCTGATACTTCCCAGAGAGAACGATCGAATGCCAACACTCGAATCAACAGACATCGATACGGAGCTGAGTCTCTTCAAATACGACGGGCTCGAACCGCTTCCGGCGGAGTACCGGAAACTCGGGCCCGACGAGCGGGCGTCCAGGCTCGACGCCGCGCGCGACGCGCTCGGCGATGACGTCGTCGTCCTCGGCCACAACTACCAGCGCGAGGAAATCGTCGAGAACGCGGACTTCGTCGGCGACTCGTATCAGCTCTCGACGCGAGCGGCCGAGACGGACGCGAGTAACGTCGTCTTCGGCGGCGTGACGTTCATGGCCGAGTCGGCCGATATCGTCACCGACGAGGATCAGACGGTCCACCTGCCGTCGATGGAGGCCTCCTGCCCGATGGCCGGCATGGCCGAGGCGTTACAGGTCGACGCCGCGTGGAAGGAGCTGACCGCGGCGGCGGGCGACAGGGAAGTCGTCCCCGTGACGTACATGAACTCGTACGCCGACCTGAAGGCGTTCTGCGCGGACCACGGGGGTCTCGTTTGCACCTCTTCGAACGCCGCGGACGCCTTCGAGTGGGCCCTCGACCGGGGCGACGCGGTGCTGTTCCTCCCGGACAAGCACCTCGGGTTCAACACCGCCGTCGACCTCGGGCTCGACGACTCGACGACCGTCTGGGACCCGTGGGACCCGGCGGGACAGGACGCCGACGCCGTCGCCGACAGCGACGTGATCCTCTGGGAGGGGTACTGCCAGGTCCACGAGCGCTTCCGGCCGCGCCACGTCGACGAGGTCCGCGAGGCGCACCCCGACGCCGAGGTCGTCGTCCACCCGGAGTGCCGCCACGAGGTCGTCGAGGCCGCGGACACCGTCGGCTCGACGGCGACGATCCGAGAGACCGTCGCGTCCGCCGACCCGGGCGAGACGGTCGCCATCGGGACGGAGATCCACCTCGCGAAGCACCTCGACCGGTGGCACCCGGAAGTCGAAGTGGTTCCGCTCTGCGGCGACGCCTGCATGGACTGCAACGCGATGCGCCAGATCGACCCGAACTATCTGCTCTGGATCCTCGAAGAGCTCGTCGCGGGACGCGAGCGGAACGTGATCGAGGTCGCGTCGGCCGAGCGGGAGTCGGCAGCGACCGCGCTCGACCGCATGCTGGAGCTATGACCGGGACGGCGACCGCGCCGCCGAACGGCGCACGGACGGACGTCCTGGTGGTCGGCGCCGGCGTCGCCGGGTGCGCGGCGGCGCTGGCCGCGGCCCGGACCGGCGCCGAGGTGACGGTGGTGACCAAGGCGAGCCGCCCGGCCGACGCCAACACGTACTGGGCGCAGGGCGGCGTGGCGGTCGCCACCGAGGACTCGGCGTCGTTCCGACGCGATGTCCTCGCGGCCGCAGACGGCGAGGCGGACCCGGAAGCGGTCGAGGCGCTCGTGAGCGAGAGTCGGGACGCGGTCGCCGACGTGCTCGTTGACACGCTCGGCGTCCCGTTCGACCGCGCGGAGGACCGGACCGGGACCGCGGACCCCGCCGACGCGCGTCTCGACGCGCTCGCCCGCTGTCGCGAGGGGGGTCACTCCGCGGACCGGATCGTTCACGTCGACGCCTCGACCGGAGCGCACCTCCTCCCGCCGTTTCTCGACTACCTCGACGGGCTCGCCGGGGTCCGTCTGCTGCAGGACACGGCGGTCCTCGACCTGCTCGGCAACGGCGCGGGCGTCGACGGCACGCTGCTCGAACGCGGCGGTGAAACGGGAACGGTCGCGGCCGGCTCGACGGTCCTCGCCACCGGTGGTATCGGCGCCTGCTACGGCACGTCGACGAACCCGGACGGAGCGACCGGCGACGGGATCGCCATGGCGGCGCTCGCGGGCGCGACGGTCGCGGACGCGGCGTACGTCCAGTTCCACCCCACGGCGTTTCCCGGGGGCGAGGCCGCCGAGGCCGCTGACGTCGACGGCGACGCCGATCCGTTCCTCGTGAGCGAGGCCGTCAGAGGGGCCGGCGCCGTCCTCCGCAACGCGGACGGCGAGCGGTTCATGCCGGCGGTCCACGAGGACGCCGAACTCGCGCCGCGCGACGTCGTCGCACGCGCGGTCGCGGACGAACGCCGAGAGACCGGATCCGTCGTCCTCGACGTCGACGGGATCGGCTTCGCGGACCGGTTCCCGGACTTGGCGTCGATGTGCGCCGAGCGCGGCATCGACCCGTCTACCGGGATCCCCGTCGCGCCGGCGCAACACTTCCTCTGTGGCGGCGTGGCGGTCGACGAGCGCGGACGGGCCTCGATCGACCGGCTGTTCGCCGTCGGCGAGTGTTCGCGGACCGGCGTCCACGGCGCCAACCGGTTGGCCTCCACGGGCCTGCTGGAGGGGCTCGTCTGGGGACTTCGTGCCGGCGAGACGGCCGCGGCCGAGAGCGACCCACCGGGAGCGGCTCTCTCAGTCCCCGACCTGCCGTCCGACGACCCGGAGTTGCCGACGTCGTTCGAGGCGGCGAAATTCGATCGGCTCCGCCGAACGATGGACGAGCGATTGGGCGTCGAGCGGACCCGCTCGGGCGTCCGGAGCGCGGCGGCCTCGCTGCGTCGACTGAAGGGCGAGGTCGACGCGTACGCGCGAACGCGCCGTAGCCGAGAGCTCTCGGAGCTGCGAAACGCCGTGGTCTGCGGACTGCTCATCGCGCGCGACGCCGCCGAGTCGCCCTCGGCGGGGTGTCACCGTCTGGTCGACGGCGGCGTCGCCGAAACCGATGGGGCCCCGAGATCCGACGGCGGTCGGTCGGGGTCGACCGGGGTCCGCGGTCCGCGAGGGGGTGACGAAGGGTGTTGACCGAGGCGACGATCGAGTCGTGGCTGCGGGAGGACCTCGGCCACCACGACGTGACGAACGACGTGCCGGGGGAGGCGGCCGGTCGTCTCGTCGCCACGGAAGCCGGCGTGGCGGCGGGGATCGAGGCGGCCGCGTCCGTGTTTGAGACCTCGGGCGTCGACGCCGAGCCGCTCGTCGAGTCAGGCGCCGGCGTGGCGGCAGGCGAGGCCGTCTTGTCGGTCTCCGGGCCGGCTCGGGGAGTTCTCCGCGCGGAGCGGGTCGCGGTCAACGTCGCCGGTCACGCCTCGGGCGTCGCCACGCGAACCAGCGAGGCGGTTCGCCTCGCGAGAGCGGCGACCGACGACCCGCCGACGGTGGCGGCGACCCGAAAGACCACGCCCGGGCTCCGCGGCGTCGAGAAGCGAGCGGTCGCGGCCGGCGGCGGCGACACCCACCGACTCGATCTGTCGCATATGGTCATGGTGAAGGACAATCACATCGCCGAGCTGGGCTTGGAAACCGCGGTAGAGCGGTTCCGCGAACGGTCCTCGTTCGCCACGAACGTGGAAGTCGAGGCCGAGTCGCCTCAGACGGCGGCTCGCGCCGCCGACGCGGGGGCCGACGTCGTTCTCCTCGACAACATGAGCCCGGCGACGACGCGGCGGGCCGTCGATCGCGTCTCGGAGGGCGTCCTCACTGAGGCGAGCGGCGGGATCGGACTCGACGACATCGGGGAATACGCGACGACCGGTGTCGACGTCGTGTCGCTCGGAGCGCTCACCCACAGCGCGCCCGCGCTGGACTACTCGTTTCGAACCGACGGGGACGCGAGTCCGACGTAGCCGCAAGCCCTGCCAGAAAACAGTAGTTATTAATCATGTAGTTCCTAGACGAGGGTATGGCAGAGATAGCCATCGAGTACGCGGCCGGCAGCCGCCTCCAGCCGGAGGCGGAGACGGCGCGACGACTGATCGACTCCTACCTCGGCGACCGCCCCGACGTCGACGGGGTCACCCTCTCGCCCTCCACCGATTCGGTATTCTGCGTCAGCGTCGAGGGCGATCGGATCTGGTGTACGGATCCGCGCGAGTGGATCGACGCGATGGCGGCCGTCACGGCGGCCCGCCGCCGGCTCTCCGAGCTGTCGTAGGCGGTCGGCGCCCGCGGCCGCTCGGAGCGGTCAGTCGCCGCCCGCCGCGTGGGCCCGGACGAACTCCCGGAGGAGCTTGCCGCCGACCGCCGCGGCCTGTCCGTCGTCGCGGTCGTTCACTTCGACGACGTCGAAGCCGTCGGCGCGAGCCGCGACGGCCCGGACGAGGTCGCGGGCCTCGCGGGGGACGAGCCCGAACGGCTCCATCGTCCCCGTCCCCGGCGCGAAGCCGGGGTCGAGCCCGTCGACGTCCACCGAACAGTACACCGACTCCCCCGCGAAGGGGTCGGAAGCGCCATCGCGGTCGTCTCCGGTGACCCCGTCGAGCCACGCGCGCGCTTCCTCGGGCGGCACGACCTCGACGTCGGTGTCGGCCGCGCGGTCCCACTCGGCCTCCGAGCCCGTGCGAGCACCGACGATCACCGCCCGGTCGACGCCGAGGTCGTCGAGACACCGACGGGTGACGCAGGCGTGGCTCCAGGGGTTCCCGTCGTACGCGTCTCGAAGGTCGAGGTGTGCGTCGCAGACGACGAGGACGTCTGGATCGACCGCCTGGACGCCGGCGTAGGTGACGGTGTGTTCGCCGCCGACGAGGAGGGGGACGGCGTCGTCGAGCGCGACGCTCCGGAGCTCGGCGGCGAGGTGATCGAGGTACGCCTCGACGTCGTCCCACGTGGGGACGTCGCCGGCGTCGTGGACGTCGAGCGCGGAGAAGTAGCTGTCCGTCCTGCGGTCGTAGTCGTCGTACGTCTCTGCGAATCGCCGGACCCGGTCCGGTCCGAACCGGGCACCGGGCTGAAACGTGGTCGTGGCGTCGAGGGGAGCGCCGACAACCACGTAGGAAGCAGCCTCGCGGTCGGTCGTCGCTCCGGGGAACATGCCTCGACTACCCGACGACCTTGCGCTGACCCTCGTACTCGAGGTACTCGATGTTGTCGTCCGAGGAGAAGTCCTCGCCCTCGGGGATGCGCATCGTGAACGTCTCGTAGGTGTCGAGGTCCATGACCTGCGCGTCGTTCCCGGAGACGGAGACGACCTGTCCCTGCTTCCGCTGGATGATCGGGACCCAGACCTTCGCGTCGACCGGCTGAGAGAGCGAGCGCTTCCTGTCGTCGAAGACCCCCTTGCCCTCGACGCGCGCCTTGGCGCTCCCGTGTTTTCCGGGCTTTGCTGTGCTGTAGTGGTTGATCTTGCAGGGCGCACTGTCCATCATCACGTAGCTGCCCTCCTGGAGTTCGCGAACCTGCTTCTGCTCTCGCGGCATGCCCGCTACTTTTTTCGGGGCGGGTATAAACGGTTTGGAACGGCGCCGACGCCGGCGTTCGCCGCGGGTTCGCACCCCAGAACGAAGGGGTGCCGACCGCGGCTGCGAGCCGAGTTACGGATCCATCTCGTCGACGTACTCCTCCCGCTCGTCCTCGTCGTCCGCGTCCCCGTCCGGCGGGACGAACTGTCCGGTGAGAAGGTAGCTGGCGACGAAGAGACCGATGAACCCGACTCCGACCGCCGCGGTCGTCCGCACGACGAACGGGAAGTCGATCCACCAGAACGCGCGGTCGGCGATCGCCATGACGACGACGGCGACGAACAGCACCTTCTGCTCGTCGGTCGGGTCGCGGACGAAGCCGACCACGTCGTCTTTGATGTCGCTGAAAAAGCCCATCTCAGGCACCTCCCGCCGCGTCGACGTCCCCGCCTTCGGCGGTCGCCGTCTCGATCACGCGGCCCACCCGTTCCAACCCCTCCTCCAACTCCGACGTCGGCAGCCCGAACCCGATCCGGAAGCGGTCCGGGAAGCCGAACAGCCCGCCGGGCGCCAGCACGACGCTCTCCGTCTCGACGACGGTCCGGCAGAACGACTCGGCGTCGTCGAAGCCGTCGGGAACGGTGACGAACCCGTTGACGCCGACCGGGTCGTACCAGTCGAGGCCGTGGCGGTCCAGCCACTCCGCGACGATCGCGCGGTGCGTCTCCGCCAGTTCGCGGTTCTCCGCTAAAATCTTTGTCTCGCGCCGGCCGAGCGCCTGCTTCGCGACGTACTGGCCGAACAGCGACGGCGAGATGGTGGTGTAATCCTTCCACCGCCACGCGCGCTCGACGACCGCCTCGGGACCGGCGATCCAGCCGAACCGGAGCCCCGCGAGCCCGTACGCTTTCGTGAGGCTCGTCGTCGAGATTCCGTGGCGTCCGAAGCTCGCGACCGGGGGGTGCGGCTCCGCCACGAGCAGTCGGTACACCTCGTCGCAGAGGAGGTACGCGTCGTGCTCGACGGCGACGTCGTAGACCGCCCGCATCGCCGCCTCGTCGTGGTACCGGCCGGTGGGGTTGTTGGGGTTGTTCACGACGATCACGGCGGTGTCGTCGCGGGCCGCGTCGGCGATCGCGTCCGGGTCGAGCCCCCACTCCGGCGGCTCCAGCTCGACGCGGGTCACGTCGCCGAACGCGTCCGGAACGGCGTGAAGCGCCTGATACGTGGGGGTGACGACGACCGCGTGGCACCCCGATCCGACGGCGGCGGAGTCGCCCGCCCCGTCGCTGCTCGGCGTCCCGTCGCCCACGCCCGCCTTGTCCCCGAGCAGCGAGAGGAACGTGAGGAAGTTCGCCTCCTGCGTCCCGCAGGTGAACAGCACCTCGTCGGCGCTCCGGCCGTACCGGTCGCCGACCGACGCGCGGAACTCCGGATCGCCGTTCGTCGGGATCACGTAGTCGAGTTTCCCCGGGTCCAGATCGAAGCGGCTCGCGTCGAGTGAGCGGATCCCGCTCTCGGCCAACATGATGTCGGCCTCGTGCTCGTACTCCGCGAACCAGCGTTCGAGGCCGAACGGGTCGATGCGCATACCCGACGTGGGAGTGGCGTGAGGTTAGTTGCTACGGTCCCTGACGGGGTGTCCGTCCCGGCCGGCGCCGCTCGAGCCGCAATCGTCGCCGTCGCCGCGTCCCCGCCCCCGCACCGTCGGAATGACTTTCAGCCGTCGCCGCGACGGGAAGCCATGATACTCTCTCGCTCTCGGGTCCTCGGCGCGCTCCTCGTCGCGACGGCCGTGATCGCGGCGTTCGTGCTGGCGGAGGTGCTCCGGACCGTCGTCTTCGCGATCACGTTCGCGTACGTCCTCTACCCCCTTCGGAAGCGACTCGTCGGTCGAGGGCTGTCGCGCCGGGTCGCCTGCGCCGCGTCCACCGTCCTCGCCTTCCTCGCCGCCGCGCTCCTCGTGGTCCCGCTGCTGTACGTCCTGTACCGGCAGCGGTCCCGACTGATCGACCTGCTGGGACAGATCCCCGACGTCCTCGTCGTAGAGGCGCTGGGTCTCCGGTTCCCCATCGAGGCGGCGCCGGTGGTGTCGGCCGTCCGGATCGCGCTCCGAGACCTCGCGCTCGCGATCACCGCCGCGGCGCCGCGGCTCGCGCTCGAACTCATCGTGTTCACCATCCTCGTGTACGGGCTCCTCCTCCGGCCGGACGCGGTCGGCACTGCCGTGTTCAAGATAGTACCCCCCGAGTACCGCGACATCCCGATGCGGCTGCACCGCCGGACGCGCACGACGCTGTACTCCATCTACATCCTCCAGGCGGCCACGGCCGCCGCGACATTCGTCCTCGCGCTCGCGCTGTTCGCGCTCCTCGGGTACCGCTCGCCGGTCCTGTTGGCCGTCATCGCCGGCGTCCTCCAGTTCGTTCCCGTCGTCGGGCCCAGCGTGCTCGTCGTCGCGCTGGGCACTGGCGACCTCCTGATCGGGGAGACGACGCGAGCGATCCTCGTGGTTGTCTTCGGGCTCGGCGTCGTCTCCTTCGTCCCGGACGCGGTGATCCGGACGCAGCTCGCCGACTGGACGGGGAAGATATCGCCCGGGCTCTACCTCGTCGGCTTCGTGGGGGGCATCCTCACCGTCGGCGCGGTCGGGATCATCGTCGGGCCGCTCGTCGTGTCGCTCCTGCTGGAGATCATCGAGATGCTCTCCGAAAACGAGGGCACGTCGACCCCGGTCGAGCCGGCGACTGGCGCGCCGAAGTGACCGGCGAGTGGCTTGCCCCCGGTCCCGACCGGACCGGTCGGCGGCCGGGCCACCGGCACGGCTTTCCCGCTCCCGACCCTCCTTTTGACAACCGATGTCCTCGACGGACCCGCCGTCCCAGACGGCCGCGCCCGCCGCGCTCGCGGACGCGCCTCACCTCTCGACGCGACGGCTCGACGACCTCGCGGATCGCGCGCGTCGCGCGGCGCCCGCGGATTCGCCAGCATCGACTGACTCGTCCGGCGACGGCGAACCGCCCGCGGACGGCGACACGTCCGGCGAGAGCGACGCGCTCGACGTGTTCGCGCCGGCGACGACCGAGCGACTCGGCTCGGTCCCGGCCTGCGACGCGGCCGACGTCGCCGCCGCGGTCGAGCGCGCCCGGTCGGCGCAGGCAGAGTGGGAGGCAGTCCCCGCGACCGAGCGCGCGGCCCTCATCGACCGGTTCGGCGACCTCGTCTTGGAGCACCGCGAGGAGCTCCTCGACCTCCTCCAGCTGGAGACCGGGAAGTCCCGGCGGACCGCGGTCGAGGAGCTGTTCGACGTGCCGACCGGCTGCGACTACCTCGCGGACGAGGCGCCCGGCGCGCTCGCCGAGGAACGCCGGCGCGGGGTCATGCCCGGGTTCGCGACCGCGACGGTCACCTACGACCCGGTCGGCGTCGTCGGCGTCGTCTCGCCGTGGAACTACCCGCTGACGCTGTCGATGGCCGACGCGCTCCCGGCGCTCGCCGCGGGCAACGCGGTCGTGGTGAAACCCGACGAGAAGACGCCGTACGGGGCCCTCGCGCTCTCAGAGCTCCTGGAGGTCGCCGGGCTTCCCGACGACCTCTTCCAAGTCGTCACCGGCGAGGGGCCGACGGTCGGGCCCGCGCTGATCGACGCGGTCGACTACGTGGCGTTCACCGGGAGCACCGAGACGGGTCGGACCGTCGCCGAGCGCGCGGGCCGGAACCTGATCGACTGCTCGCTGGAGCTCGGCGGCAACAACCCGCTCGTCGTGCTCGACGACGCCGACGTCGACGAGGCGGCCCGCGGTGCGATCGACGCCTGCTTCTCGAACGCCGGGCAGCTCTGCCTCTCGGCCGAGCGGATCTACGTCGAGGAGTCGGCCTACCGGCCGTTCCGCGACGCGTTCGTCCGCGAGACGGAGGCGCTCACGCTCGGCACGGGCTACGACTACGACGCGGACCTCGGCTCGCTGATCGACGCCGACCAGTTGGACCGCGTCCGGAGTCACGTGGACGAGGCCCGCGAGGCGGGCGCGACCGTCGAAACGGGCGGGGCCCACCGGCCGGACGTGGCGCCGTACTGCTACGAGCCGACCGTCTTGACGGGCGTCGAGCCGGACGCGACGGTCGCCTGCGAGGAGACGTTCGGACCGGTCGTCGTCGTGACGCCCGTCCCGGACGCGGCCGCCGCGGTCGCCGCCGCCAACGACTCGCCGTTCGGCCTCAACGCGAGCGTGTGGACCGGGGACCGCGAGCGCGGCGCGGCGGTCGCCCGCGAGATCGACTGCGGCACCGTCAACGTCAACGACGGCTTCCTCGCGACGTGGGGCGCGGCCGACGCGCCGATGGGCGGGTTCGGCGACTCGGGGCTCGGCCGCCGCCACGGTCCGGAGGGGATCCGGCGGTACACGGAGTCGCGGACGGTGGGGGTGTCCCGCGTCGGCCCGCTCGGCTTCCCAGACCGGATCCCGACCGACTGGTTCGTCCGCGGCGCGTTCGCCGCGACCGCGCTCGGCCGGAAGGCGAGTCGGGGCGTGCGACGGCTGAAAGCGCGGATCGGGCTGCGATAACCGGAGGGTATCGGGTCGGCGACGGCGCGGCGACCTGCGGATTCAAGACCGTCGCCCGCCACGTGAAAGCATGGCAGGACCGGACCCCGCCGAACTGCGGCGGGTCGTCGACGCGTTCCCCGCGGCGGCCGACGGCGACGCGAGCGGCCGAATCGACGACCTCCTCGACGGGACGTACGGCAGGCTGAGACGCGACTGGTACCCCGAACTGGAGCGGCTGACCGAGACGTACGCCGACGGCGACGTCCTCCGCGAGGACGTGCTCGAACACGTCGAGGCGGTGCCGTCGTTCCGCCTCTCGGACGGCGCCGCGCCCCTCCCGGAGAAGCGCCGGGCGCTCGCGGCGGCCGACGAAGCGGCCGACGAGGTGGCCGAGATCGCCGGATGGTACGCGACGCTGCGGTCGATGCTCGACGACGACCCCGACGACCTGACCCGCTTCGAGCGGCTGCTCCACGGCTTCGGCTACGTCCTCGCGCACGGGCTCTTCCTCGGCGCGTCGTCGCCGAAGCGCGTCGTCCGGCGGCTCCGGCTGGCGTACCGGTCCGTGGGCGTGAGCATCGACGGGACCGACAGCGAGGCCGGCGCGGAGCGGACCGAGTTCACCTGTCCCTACCGCGGCGTGGGCGCGCGGGTCTACGGCGAGAAGTGGGTCTGCCACGAGAAGCTCGACCGCGTCGACGACGGCTACGTGACGTACCTCGGAGAGCGGGGGATCGACTACCAGCGGCCGCGGGACTGCGACGGGAGCGAGCGGTGTTACTCCACGGTCGCGCGCGACGGGCCGGAGCTGTGGTGGCCGAAGACCGCGCCCGCGGCGGTCCGCGCTCGGTCGTGACCCGGGACCGTCGACGGTCGCGACCGCGGGCCCGAGCGGGTGAGGGGAGCGGGGCGAGCGGAGCGCGCTCGGGCGACGGCTCACCCGAGGCGGCCGACGACGAGCGCGTCGCGCGGCGGATCCAACGCGGCTACGGTGCGTGGGCGCGGGTGTACGACTGGTTCGCGCGAGCGACCGCGTCGGTCGGGGGCGTGCGGACGGGGTGCGTCCGCGCGCTCGACCTCGACCCCGGAGACACCGTCGTCGAGTTCGGCTGCGGCCCCGGCGTCAACGTCCCGGCGCTCCGGGAGGCCGTGGGCCCGACCGGGCGCGTCGTCGGCGTCGACATCACCGGCGCGATGCTCGGCCGGGCCCGCGGACTGGCGGAGCGGCGGGGGTGGGAGAACGTCGAGTTCGTGCGGGGCGACGCGACCGACCCGCCGGTCCGGTCGGCCGACGCGGTGCTCGCGACGTTCGTCACGTCCCTGTTCCCCGACCCGTACGCGGTCGTGAGCGACTGGTGCGGGCTGGCCGACGCGGTCGTCGTCGCGGCGTTCGCGCCGCGGGGGAACCGACCCGCGAACGCCGCTCTCGCCGGCTTCGCGCGGGTGAACGGGCGGCTGTTCGACCTGGACTCGGACGACCCGCTCGACCGACTGGACGCGCGGACGACGGCCGCGCGGCGGGCGCTCGCGGACAACGCGGAGACGGTGACCGAGGAGCGGTACCTCTTCGGGACGATCACGGCGTACGCCGGGCACGGTCGTGCGGTCGCTCCGGGTGAGTGACGGACGACCGAAGGGAGCCCGAGCGGAACGCAACGTTTAGCGCGCCCCCGGCCGCAGTGGCGGGCATGAGCTTCTTCGAGACGCTCGCGGCCCGGATCGAGTCGACGGACAGCGTCGTCTCGGTCGGCCTCGACCCGGACCCGAGCCGGCTCCCCGACTCCGTCGCCGACGCCGACCTGCCGCGGTGGGCGTTCAACCGCCGGATCATCGACGCGACCCACGAGCACGCCGCGTGCTACAAGCCCAACGCCGCGTTCTACGAGGACGCCGACGGCTGGCGCGCGCTCCGGGAGACGATCGCCTACGCCCACGGCAGGGACGTCCCGGTCCTGCTCGACGCCAAGCGCGCCGACATCGGTAACACCACGCGGCGGTACGCCGCGGCGCTCGACGACGCCGACGCGATCACGGTGAACCCGTACCTCGGTCGCGACTCCCTCCAGCCGTTCCTCGACCGCGCGGAGAAGGGCGTCTTCGTCCTCTGTCGCACCTCGAACCCCGGCGGGAGCGACCTCCAGGACCTCGAACTCGCCTCGGGCGAGCCGCTCTACGAACGGGTCGCGGCGCTCGCGGACGTGTGGAACGCGAACGACAACGTCGGCCTCGTGGTCGGCGCGACCGCCCCCGAGGAGCTGGCCGAGGTCCGCGAGATCGTCCCAGAGATCCCCTTCCTCGTCCCCGGCGTGGGAGCGCAGGGCGGCGACGCTGAGGCCGCGGTCGAACACGGGCTCGCCGACCGCCCGGACGCCGCCGTCGACGTGGGGCTCGTCAACTCCTCGCGCGGGATCGTCTTCGCCGGCGAGGAGTCGAGCCGCCCGGACGACGAGGCGACGTACTTCGGCGCCGCGGGCGACGCGGCCAAGCGGCTCAAAAAGCGGCTGAACCGACACCGGTAGGCGGTCCGTCGACGACCGGCCGGCTTCGGGGCCGAGTCACTGCCGGCGGCCCTGCGTACACGCCGTGCAGAGGCCGGCGTCGTCGCTCCAGTGGTCCTCGCAGACGGCCCGCCCGCACTGCGGACAGCCGTGGCGCGCCGGCGCGGCCTCGCAGATCTGACAGAGCCCCGTAACGCTCATACGGATCGTCGGGTCGGGTCGCTTATGAGTGTCGGGGGCGACCCCCGCGTATGCGCCAGTTCGTCGCCATCGGTCACGAGGTCCCGACCGACCCGGACGAGGTCTCGCTGTCGGACCTGCCCGGCGCGGGCCGGCTGGACCTGCTCTGTCGGTGCGTCGCGAGCGGCGTCTTCCTCTCGCACGGGATCCGCGAGTCCGTGCGGGTCCACCTCGTCGTCGCCGACGAGCTGACGGTCAGCTTCGACTCGGACAGCCTCCGCCACCTCCACCCGGACGAGCGCAACGTCGCCGCGCGGATCCGAGACGCGCTCGCCGCGAAGGCGGACGCGATCGGCCACATGCCCGCGGACGTCTCGCCGGGCGTCGAACTCCGCCGGATGGGACTGGAGGCGACGCTGGACCGGCTGCTCGACGCGGGCGGCACCGGCGCGTCCGTCGACCCGACGCTCGTCCAACTCCACGAGGACGGCGACCCCCTCGTCGA
This sequence comes from Halorubrum sp. Eb13, assembly GCF_002252895.1. NCBI lineage: Archaea > Methanobacteriati > Methanobacteriota > Halobacteria > Halobacteriales > Haloferacaceae > Halorubrum > Halorubrum sp. Eb13. The sequence goes on from NZ_NHPE01000033.1 coordinate 81,994, forward strand.
CGCCGCCCCGCCGACCGATCCCGTGTTCGCTCTCTCCGACCACCGCGACTTCACCGACGGGGAGGAGGAACTGCTCGCGGAGCGCGCGGAGCGCCGCGTCCGCGTCGGTCCCGAACTGCTCCACGCCGACCACGCGGTCTCGGTCGTCCACAACTGGCTCGACACCGATGGGTACGAGTCCTACTGATCGCCGGACGACGACCGCGCCGGCGACCGACGACCGGTTCGCGGTCCCGCTGCGAGGCGTCGCCGTCGACTCGGAGACGCGGTGCGCGCACTGGGACGACCCCGTGGACGTGATCGCGCTCCGCTTCGGCTGCTGTGCGACGTACTACCCCTGCGACGCCTGCCACGACGCCGCGGCGGACCACCCGGCCGAGCCCTGGCCCCGCGACCGCTTCGACGAGCCGGCGGTGCTCTGCGGCGTCTGCGGCGCGACCCTCTCGGCCCGCGAATACCTCGACTGTGACGACGACGCCTGTCCGCGGTGCGGCGCCGATTTCAACCCCGGCTGTCGCGAGCACCGGGACCGGTACTTCGAGGCGTGACCCGGCCGTTCGTCGGGAGCCGACCGGTCGGCGACCCGGAGCCCGCTTCCGACATTCGGAAAGGTTAAAAGAACGAACGGCCTTCTGTCGCATGCGGGCCGGTGGGGTAGCTTGGTATCCTTCGGCCTTCGGGTGGCCGTAACCACGATTCAAATTCGTGCCGGCCCATTTTCACCCCACTTCGCAACGACGAGCGCTAGCGAGGAGTCCGTAGTGGGGTGAAGCTGCCGCCGGGCGAATTTGAATCAGGGAGCAACTCTCCGATTTGCGACCGTGATTCAATATTCGTGCCGGCCCACTTCTCCCGCATTTCACCCAGCTAGCGACCGCGTTCGGGTGGCCGTAACCACGCCCTCGCGAGCGAAGCGAGCGAGGGACGACGAGTCGCACGCCCGGGAAGCGACCGACGGGAGCGACCCGGACCGTCTCGTCCGTATTCGAATTCGCGCCGGCCCACGTCTCCCGCATCCGTCTGTCGACCCCGCAGCGACGCCTCGCCGACCCTGGGCGGCTCGGTCCGCCCGTTTCGAACGCGGTCTCACGCTCCGCTGTCCGAACTCCGGTTTTAACAACCTTCAAGTCCACCGCTAGCCGGATACAACACGAATGAGACTCTTCGCCTCGGCGTCGGACAGACGGCGGGGGATCCTCGCGGTCGTCGCCGTCCTGCTCGCGTTCGTGGGCCTCTACCTCCTCGTCCGGGAGTACTTGGGGTTCATCACGAACGCCGAGGCCCTGCGGGTGTGGCTCCGGCAGTTCGGCGTGCTCGCTCCGCTCGTGTTCATCGCCATCCAAGCCCTCCAAGTGATCGTCGCGCCCATCCCGGGGCAGGTCGTCGCACTCGTCGCCGGCTACCTCTTCGGCCCCTTCTGGGGCACGGTCTACAGCGTCACCGGCGTCCTCATCGGGAGCGCCATCGCCTTCTCGCTCGCGAAGCGGTACGGCCGGTCGTTCGTCGAGGACGTGCTTCACCCGGACGTGGTCGCCCGCTTCGACGAGTTCGTCGACACGGTCGGCGTCCCGGGGCTGTTCGCGTTCGTCATCATCCCCGGCCTCCCCGACGACGCGATCTGCTTTTTAAGCGGTCTCACGAAGTGGAAGCTCCCCACGTTCATCGCCGTGATCAGCGTGGGTCGCCTTCCAGCGTACGTGTTCACCGTCTACGCCGGCGGCCAGCTCGCGAGCGGGCGGTTCCTCTCCGGGTTCGGGCTCATCCTCACGGTCGTCCTCGCTTCCGTGGTCGGTTACTACAAGCAGGAGGCGATCCGCGACGTCCTCGCCCGGGTCGAACCGCGGCTTCCTTTTTAAGAGGTCCCCTGACTGGTCCCGGGTCAACCCCAAGTCCACCGCCGGTCGAGGACGAACCGGTAGACCCCGCTGAGCAAGATGGCGACCGCGTTCGCGATGAGATACAGGATTCCGCCCCACTCCACGAGCGCGTAGAGGACGCCGAGCTGGATCGGGATGGCGGTCCCGCGGACGAGGTTCGTCTTCGCCAGCCCGGAGAGGTACTCGATCGTGCCCGTGTTCTGGCTCGCTTCGAACGTCCACGCGTTGTTGAACACGTACGAGAGAATGATCGTGATCTCGATGGCGACCGCCGCGCCGATCAGGTAGTTGATCCCGGCGGCGTCGACGAACAGCCAGAGCAGCCCCATCTGAATCCCCGCTGTGAACGCGCCGACGGTGACGAACCGGCGCATTTGGACGGCGATCGGTCCGCTGACGAGGTTGCGGAGGATCGCCCGGACCATCACCGATAGCCGAGCGCCTCGAGCCGGGCCTCGAGGTCCTCGTCGACCTCGTCGTCCCCGGCGGCGTCCCCCTCCCGGTCGCGGAGCTCGGCGACGTGGTCCGCGGCGATCGGCGCGAAGCGCTCGACGACGGCCAGCTCCTCGTCGGTCGGGTCCGCGGACAGGTCCTCCTGCTGGGTCGGGTCCGAGGGACGGTGGTACAGCTCCGTCTCGCCCGTGTCCGCGTTCTCGACGTACGTCCACTCGGCGTCACGGACGCTCACGAGGAGGTCGCCGTCGGCCATCGACCGCGGGATCGGCTGCTCGGTCACCTCCTCGCCGCGGACGGTCACGGAGACGACGGGCTCCTGATCGGGGTCGGCGTCCCCTCGGACCGCGGGCGTCACCGACTCCCCGCGCCACTCCGGCGGCGACTCGATGCCGAGCAGGTCGGCCACGGTCGGCGGGATCGCGTCGAGGCCGACGTGTTCGGAGACGCGCCCGCCGTCCTCGCCGGGGACGTTGACGATGAACGGGACGCGGATCAGCTCGTCGTACAGCTTCGGGTAATGCGCGAGGTGGCCGTGTTCCTGGAACTCCTCGCCGTGGTCGCCCGCGACGACGATCGCGGTCTCGTCGGCGACGCCGGCCGCCTCCAGGGCGTCGAGCAGCCGGCCCACGCTGGCGTCCACCTGTCGCACGGTCGCCTGGTACAGCGTCCGGAGGTCGCGGAGGGTCCGCTCGCCAACCTCGAGTCCGAGGCTCGTGCGGGTGTGCGCGTGGAGCATCCGGTGGGTCCCGACGAGCCCGTCGGACACCTCGCGGATGTACCGCGGCGCCGGGACGTACGGCGTGTGCGTGTCCATGTAGTGGGTCCACAGGAAAAACGGTCCGTCGGCGTCGTCGATGAACTCCGTCGCGGCGTCCTCGACGTCGAACATGCGCGAGGCATCGAGGAAGGGGCGGTCGTCGCTCTGGCCGCTGACCTTGGACTTGAGTCGGCGGAACGGCGAGGCGAGCAGCTGGATCCACGCTTCGACCGTCGGGTGGGCCGCGAGATACCGGCTGTACCGGCTCGACCCGACGCTGGTGACGAACGGCTCGAACTCGTCGAACCCCTCGGGGTACCCCCAGTGAGACGTGAGGAAGCCGTTGGCGGCGTTGAAGCCGCCGGTTTCGATCCGCGCCTCCGAGAGCACCGAAGCCAGCGTCCGCGCGCCGGTCACGCCGATGTCGTCGTTCCGGGCGAAAACGGGTTCGGACGCGAGGATCGACGGGAACGAAAAGGGCGTCCAGTTTCCGGTCGCGAACGCCCGGTCGAACGTCGTTCCGTCGTCGGCGAGGTCGTCGAGTACCGGCGAGATCCGATCGGTGTCGTACGGTGCTATCGCGTCGGCTCGCAGCGAATCTATCGTGACGAGAACGACGTTCGATACGGTCTCGTCCGCGTGTGAGGTGTCCGGTGCCATGTTATGCGGTGGGTGTCTCCGTCGTCGCGACGCCGCGGGACGGCCCGACCGGTCGGACCGCGAATTTTCGGCGGCCCGACTGGGGCGCGGATCTCCGTTGACGCGGTGAGCCGGCGGCCGGCCCGCGTCTCGTCGAGCCGCGCGTCAGCAACACGAGTATACCCCAGAGAGCGCTTGCCAACGGCTTGAGGATTTCGATCTCGGAGACGGCGGGAGCGTAGCTATTTGCCGCGGGCCCGCGAAGGGGCAGATATGAGCGATGCGACGACCGAGGCGGTCCGCGGCGTCGACGCCCTCGACGCCGACGTCCCGGGCGACGAGATTCCCGAGTCGGTGCCGGCCGAGTCGCGGGCCGTGGAGACGAACGGCGTCCGGCTCCACGTCGTCGAGGCGGGGCCGGAAGACGGGAAGCTGCTCGTCCTACTCCACGGATTCCCGGAGTTCTGGTACGGCTGGCACGAGGCGATCGCGACGCTCGCCAGCGCCGGGTACCGCGTCGTGGTCCCGGACCAGCGCGGGTACAACCTCTCGGAGAAACCGCCGGCCGTGAGCGACTACCGGATCGACGAGCTCGCCCGCGACGTCGTCGGCATCGTCGACGCGTACGGGCGGGACACCGCCGCCGTCGCCGGCCACGACTGGGGGGCGGCGGTGGGGTGGTGGCTCGCGCTCCACCACGCCGACCGCGTCTCCGAATTCGTCGCCGCGAACGTCCCGCATCCGACCGTCTTCGAGGAGACGCTCCGGAGCTCGTGGGACCAGCGGCTCAAGAGCTGGTACGTGCTCGCGTTCCAGCTCCCGAAGCTCCCCGAGGCGGTCGCCAGCGCGGGCGACTGGCGGCTGGCCGTCCGCGGGCTCCGCGACTCCAGCAACCCCGGCACGTTCGGCGACGAGGACGTTCGTCGCTACCGCCGCGCGTGGAACCGCGAGGGCGCCTTCGAGGCGATGGTGAACTGGTACCGGGCGATCGTTCGAGACCGGCCAACTCCGGAGCACACCCGCGTCGAGGTCCCGACGCTGGTGATCTGGGGCGCGAAGGACCGCTTCCTCACCAAGCGAATGGCCGGCCGGAGCGTGGAGCACTGCACCGACGGTCGGCTGTTGACCCTTGACGCCGCGACGCACTGGGTCGTCCACGAGGAGCCGCACCGGGTCGCGGAGGCGATCGCCGAGCACGCGGACCCGCTCCCGCCCGGCGCGCGCGAGTGACCTCGCCACGGACCTTTTATACCGACGGCCACCACCGTGAGGCATGACGCTCGACAGATACGCGGACGCCGTCGCCGACCTCGACCCCGCGCCGGGCGAGGTGGAGACCGCCGAGCTCGTCGTCACCGACGACGTGCTCGTCAAGGCGTTCGTCCTCGGCCCGGACGCCGCCGTCGACCCGCACGAACACGCCGACTCGACCAACGTCTTCCACGTTATCGAGGGGGAGCCGACGGTCGTCAGAGACGACGCCGAGGAGGCGCTCTCGGCGCCCGCGGTGGTCCCGAACGAGCGCGGCGAGGTCCACGGCGCGCGCAACGAGACCGACGAGCGAGCCGTGCTCACGGCGAGCCTCTGCCCGCTCCCCTGATGGACGGTGAGGTCGACCCCGAGGAGCTCGCGGCGCTTCTCGACGAAGAGGACGGAGCCGACGGCGACGCGGACGGGAGCGAGGACGACGAGGGCGGTCTCCGGATCGTCGACATCCGCGACCGGCGGGCGTTCGACCGCGGCCACCTCCCCGGCAGCGAGTGCGTTCCGTTCCCCGAGCTGACGACCCGCGTCGAGGGCCTGACCGGCGCCTCGCGGATCGTCACCGTCTGCCCGCACGGGATCGCCAGCCGGCAGGCCGCACAGCTGATCGGGAGCTACGCCGGGATCGGGGACGCGCGCGTCGAGAGCCTCCGCGGGGGCGTCGAAGCGTGGCAGCGCGACGTCGGCGAGTTAGAGACGACGGACGGGGAGAGCGGCGAGGCCGGCGAGGCCGACGAGCGCGACGGCGGGACCGACGAAGGGCCCGACGCCCCATTCTGATCAGGGGCGGCGCCGGCCGAACGTCACGGCGGCGACGATCAGCGCGAGCACGGCGGCGACGGGACCGAACCCGGGGACGCCGTCGTCGGTCGCGCCGGCGACGGGGCCGTTCCGCTCGACGGTGACGGTCGTCGACGCCCCGTCGACCGGGCCGACGACGCTCACGTTCGCTTCCCGATCGCCGCCGATCACGCGGGTGCCTCCCGACTCCCCGAGCGTGACGTTCCGAGCGACGGTCGTTTGGTCGCCGGAATCGAGTCTGACGGGCGCGGTGGCGACCGTCTCCCCGTCGACGCGGAACTCGACGTCGGCGCCCGCGGGGAGCCTCGCGTCGTTTCCGACGGTCGCGGTGACGCGGACCGGGTCGCCGGCGGTCACGCGCTCTGCGGCGGTCGAGACGCCGCGAACCGACGGCGGCGCGGGCTCCGAGACGACGACCGTCAGCCGCTCGCCGGCGACCCGGACCGCGTGTTCGCCGGGCTCCGCGAAGGCGCGCTCGAAGCGCACCGTGGTCTCCGCGCCCGCGTCGACCGTGCCGGTCCGCGTCGCGACCGCGTCGCCGTCGACGGTCAGCGCGAGGTCGTACTCGCCCGCGACGCCGCCGGTGTTGGCGACGTCGACCGCCGCCGCGAGCGTCTCGCCCGCGACGAGTTCCACGGGGCCGCGGGCGACGGGACGGTCGCGGTACTCGCCGGTCGCCCGGACGCCGTCGTCGGCGAGGGCGTAGCCGACCTGCGCCGGCGTCTCGCCGAACGCCTCGGCGTGGGCCCCGCGGTCCCACGTCTCCGCCGTCGCCCGCGTGGTCGTCAGGCGCTCGGCCTCGGCGCGGACCGCCGCCGCGGTCTCAGCGTCGGCCCCCTCGGCCGCGGCCGCCTCGATCGCGTCGAGGATATCCTCGTTGGTGACCGGTCCGTCAGCGGCGTTCAGCTCGCGGAGGACCGTCGCCAGCGAGGCGCTCCCGTTCGTCGCGACGCGGAGCCGACGGTCGATCTCGCCCGCGACGAGCGCCCCCTTCGTGTAGTCCGGGTTCCGCTCCCACGTTCCGGGGTCAGCGAGCACCGCGGAAGCGTCGGGGTCGCGCTCGCCGCGCGCCAGCGTCCGCTCGAACTCCTCGAAGTCGGCGGCGCCGCGGTCGAGCGCGAACAGCGCGGCGTAGTAGGTCGCGCTCGCCTCGGTGATCCACCGGCCGCTCGCGTCGGTCCGGTACGCTTGCCCGGTGTGGACGTACTCGTGGGTCCAGACGTCGGTCGCGGTACCCGCCGGCTCCGCGTCCCGGACCCACAAGTCGGCGTCGCCGACCTGGAGCCCGCGGACGCCCCACCCGACGTCGCCGGTGGGCGCCGCCACCGCGAACACCGTTTCGTCTCGCGCGCCGACCTGCAGCGCGGTCGACGCCGACTCGAAGACGCCGAACACCTCCTCGGGAGGCGCTTCGAGGTCGGCCGCCGCGGGGACGATCAGCCGGTAGCGCTGGCCGCCGGCCTCGCGGACGTGCTCCTCGTAGGGGCCGAGGAACGCCATCGCCTGCGATGCGACTCCCTCGCCGTCGACGGCGTTCTCGCGCGTCAGCCGGACCTGTCCGTCGTACCGGCCGGTGTACGACCAGCTCGCTCTCGTCCGCGGCGTCCGGACCAGCGCCCACTCGCCCGCGTCGACGAACCGGTAGGAGCCGCGGGCGCCGAGCGGGCCCGCCTCCTCGACGGTGTCGTTCGCGTCCATCGCGTAGGTGAGCGAGGGGGTCGCCGTCTCCCCGTCCCACGCCCACGTCGATCCGTCGGCGCCGGCGTCGTCGGCCGGCTCGAAGCCGTCGGGCTCGACCGCGGCGTCGTTCGCGCTGAGGAGTGTCACTCGAAGCTCCGTGACGCGGTCGGGGATCTCCGCCCGCGTCGTGACCCCGACCGTTCCGCGTTCGTCGGTCGCGAACAGCTCGTTTCGCAGGCGGATCGCGTCGGAGTCGTCGGCCTGAGCCGTCCGAGCGGCTCGGTCGGCGGCGGACGAGACGCTCTCGCCCCCGTCGAGCGACGCGGGACCGACCGATCCGTGGGAGACGTGCTCGGCAGCGCCCGCACGCTCCCCGACCGCCGCGCTCCCGGCGGCCGGCAGCGCGGCCGCGAGCGGCATCGCGACGAGGAGGACGGCGAGAACAGACCGAACCGCGGGATCCGACCCCGACCGTGTCATGGATCCACCACCGTGCGACGCCGACAAATGCCTGTTCCTCTCGGCGGGAACACGCGTCGCTCCCGAGCCCGGACGCGAGACATAAAAAAGCCGATCGACGAGGGGGGGAGAGGGAGCGTGTGTTGTCCCTCCACGCCATAATTCGCCTTCGAGAGACATAGTTATAATCCGCATACCACCGGTCGCGGCGGACTCGCGTCCGCGTCCACGGACCGCGTCAGATCCCGTGGATCCGGGCGGTCCAGAAGTCGCGGAAGGCGTCTTCGAGGGCGGCCTTCGGCTTCCCGGTCGCGTCCGAGACGTCGGTGACGTCGGCGTGGTCGCGCACCTCGCCGAGCACGCTCCGCTCGCCGACGAGGATCACGCGGTCGACGTCGTCCGCGTCGGCGACGGCGGCCAGCTCGCGGCTCGCCTTCTTCAGGTGGTCGGCGATCTGTCCCTCGCGGCGGCGCTCGAAGCGCCCCTGCGAGAAGCCGCCCTTCGAGTGGGCCTCCTTCACGTCGGAGGTGAACCCCTCGAAGGCGACGCGCTCGGTCCCCTCGTACGTGCCCATCGCGAACGTGTCGGAGCGGACCACGGCGAAGGCGAACCGGCCGGTCGGGCGGAACCACGTCTCCTCCAGTCGGAAGGCGTCGTCCCACCGGTCGAAGGGCTCGGGCGCGATCGGGGGCGCGATCGCCGCGCTCACGGCGCCCGAGTCGTCGGCGAGGACGACCGCGGGCGCGGCCCGTCGGACGAGTCGGGCTCGGTCACCGAACCAGTCGGAGACGCTCGTCGGCACCGCGTCGTCGCTCGGGACGAAGGCCGTGAGCAGCCCCTCCGGGTCGTCGCTCTCGACCGCCCGAAACCGGTCGAGGATGTCGGTCAGGCGGTCGCCGCGGGCGTCGCTCACGCGCCGGAACTCGACGGACGCCTCCGCGCCCTCCGTCCGACTCAGTCGCTCCTCCAGCGACTCGATCCGGTGTTCGAGCTCGTTGACGCGCTCCTCGGCGCGCTGGCGGTCGGCGACCGCGTCCGAGCGGCGCTCTTCCTCGGCCTCGGCCCGGCGTTCGAGGTGGCGCTTCTCCTCCTCCAACTCCGCGATCTTCTCCTTCAGCTCGGCGCGCCCGAGCAGCCTGTCGATCATACCCGAACGGCGACCCCCGGCGACCTAAAAGGTGCGTCTGTGGCGGGGTAGTCGCGGAATGACTTATAAATAACGGCGGTGGCGCGCCCCGGTGAGCGGCCCGGGGGGCCGCGAACCGCCGGTGCGAGGGAGTCGGTCGCCCGGAGGGCGACCGACGAGGCTGGGGAGGCGTGAGGTGCGGTCGCTGTGCGGTCGGGTGGGACTCAAAGGGGCAGTCGCGAAGACGGCGCACGCTCGTTGCGCTCCTCAGTCGCTCGTTTCACTCGCTCCCTGCGGTGCTTACGTCGCCTGCGCCGTCTTCGCGACTGGGGCTTCGGAGTTGTTTCCCGCCGATCCGCGGTCGATTATTTATAAACCACTAACTGGAGCGCAGACGCCACAGAAAACGGAATCGACAGAACCGTTCTCGTATCACGCGTTCACGTGTGGCTCCCAGCCCTCCCAGCGCAACAGCGCCTCCGCCCGATCCGCGTCCGCCAGCAGGACGTTCTTCCGGTCCGGGAGGGTCTCGTCCGCGAGCTCGTGGGGGAGCGCGAGCGTCCCGCTCGGCACGTCGTCGTCGCCGGCGACCGGGATGTGACCGGCGCCGACCTTCATCACGAGCGGCGCGTCGAGTCGCTCTACCCCCTCGCCGTCCGCGTAGAGCTGCTCGTTGACCTGCTCGTGGTCGGCCCGCCGGATGACGGCGCGGTCGCCGTCGTGGGGCTCGACGTACAGTTCCCCCAGGTAGTAGCCGCTGGAAAATCGCTCGAACATGCTATGCGTGATAACCTCTGGCACGGTAGTATATAAGCGTTACCCGGCGCGTGAGTGACGTTGATAATCGACCGCCCCGCGACGGCCGCTAAAAAATCGGAGCCGGCCGGCCGTTACGCGCCGTCCGACCGCCGCGCGACCTCGTGACGGCCGAAGCCGTACCGGAGCCGGTTGGCGAGCCGTCGAGAGAAGCGACCCTCGTTCCGCGAGTCGAACCGCTCGGCGAGCGCCTGGTAGATGAGCGGGACGGGGACCTCCTGTTCGAGCGCCTCCTCGACCGTCCACGTGCCGGTCGATCCGCCGGCGACGCGGTCGGCGACGTCGCCCAAGTCGGACCCCTCCTCGCGGAACGCCTCCTCGCACAGCTCCAGGAGCCACGACCGGATGACGGCGCCGTTGTTCCACGTCCGAGCGACCGACTCCATGTCGAGGTCGTACCGCCCCTCGGCGAGCAGCTCGAACCCCTCGCCGTACGCCTGCATCAGCGCGTACTCCACGCCGTTGTGGACCATCTTCACGTAGTGGCCCGACCCCGACTCGCCCATCCGGTCGTGGCCGTCCGGCCCGGTCGCGACCGCGTCGAAGACGGGGACGAGCGCCTCGTAGGCCCACTCGGGGCCGCCGATCATCAGGGAGAAGCCCGCCTCGGCGCTGGCGGGGCCGCCGGACGTGCCGCAGTCGAGGTAGGCGGCGTCCGTCTCCTCGGCGCGCCTGACGGATTCGTGGAACCGAGAGTTCCCCCCGTCGACGACCACGTCGTCGCCGTCGAGGTGCGGCTCCAAGTCCGCGAGGGTGGCGTCGACCGCGTCGCCGGCGGGCACCATGAGCCAGATCCGCTTCTCCTCGCCGAGCCGGTCGCAGAGGTCGTCGAGCGAGTCCGCGGGCGTCGCGCCCGCCTCCGCCGCCGTCGCGGTCGCCTCCGCCGAGAGGTCGAACGCGACCACGTCGTGACCCGCCGCCAGCGACCGGTTCACGACGATCTGCCCCATCCGCCCGAGTCCGATGACGCCGAGTTCCATGCGCGAGGGGTGGCGACCGCCCGACGTAGTGGTTCCGGTTCGGCGGCCGCCCGGCGCCGCGAGCCGACCCGCGCGACCCCCCAAACCGTTTTGCTCGCCGGCCGAGAGCCGCGCACATGGGACGCGTTACCGAGAACGAGCTCGACTGGACGGAGACGGACCGCGGCGAGACCCGGTTCCGGCGGAAACAGCTCGCCGAGGCGGCCGGCGGCGAGGGGATCGGCTGTAGCCTCTACGAGCTCCCCGCCGGGGCGAAGTCGTGGCCGTACCACTACCACGCCGCCAACGAGGAGGCGCTCTACGTCCTCGCGGGGGAGGCGACCCTCCGGCACGGCGGCGAGACGGAAGCGATCGAGGCGGGCGACTACGTCGCGTTCGCGGCCGACGAGTCCGGCGCGCACCGCGTCGTCAACGATGGCGACGAGCCGGTGCGGTACCTCGCGCTGTCGACGATGACCGAGCCCGACGTGACGGTGTATCCCGATTCCGGTACATTCGGGGTCTACGTCGGCTCGCCCCCGGGCGGCCGCGAGGAGCGCTCGTTGGAGGGGTACTACGAGACCGACGGCGACGTCGACTACTGGGAGATGTGAGCGGTGCTCGACCGACGAAGCGGCGTCGCCGCCGGTCGCTCGGGCGATCAGACGTCCTCCGCTCCGCTCTCGGCGGCCGCCTCGCGCTCGCCGAGGTGCGCTCGGAGCGCGTCGACGTCCTTGTTGCCCGCGCCGGTGTTCAGCAGGACGACGGTGTCGTCGGGGCCGAACTCCCCGGACTCCGCGAGCGCGAACGCCCCCGAGACGGCGGCCGCGCAGGTCGCGCCGACCTCCAGCCCCTCCGTCCGGGCGACATCGACCGCGGCGTCGAGGATCTCCCGGTCCGTCGTCGCTACCGCCCCGCCGTCGGACTCCCTGACCGCGTCCAGGATCAGGTGACTCGCGCCCGGGTCCGGGATCGCGATCCCGTTACAGACCGTGTCGACCTCGTCGTCGGGGACGGGCTCGTGGCTGTCGGCGCCCGCCTCGTAGGCGTCGACGACGGGCGCACAGCCGGCCGCCTGCGCGGCGTACATCGGGACGAGCCCGTCGGTCCACCCCAGATCGCTGACCTCGCGGGCCGCCTTGTGCATCCCGACCAGCCCGACGCCCCCGCCGGTGGGGTAGACGACGCCGTCGGGCGCCTCCCAGTCGAGCTGCTCGAGGAGCTCTAACGCCATCGTCTTCTTCCCCTCGTGGCGGTACGGCGTGACGAACGTCTTCGTCGAGTACCAGTCGGGGTGGTCGTCCATCGCCTCGGCGTACGCGGCCCCGGCGTCGCCGATCTGAGAGTTCCCGTCCATCGGGCCGGCCACGGTGAGCTCCGCTCCGTGGACCTCCGTCATCGCCTTCTGCGTGAATCCCGCCCGCGACGGGAGGAACACGTGCGCGTCCAGGTCCGCCCGCGCGGCGTACGCGGCCGCCGCCTGCCCCGCGTTGCCGGCGCTGTTCAGCGCGACCGCCTCGGCGCCGTGCTGGTGCGCGGCCGTCATCGCGAGCGACTGCCCGCGGTCCTTGAACGTCCCCGTCGGGTTCGCGCCCTCGTCTTTCAGCAGGACCCGCCCGACGCCCATCGCGTCGGCGAGCGCGGGACACTCGACGAGCGGCGTCGCGCCCTCCCCGAGCGACACCGCGGTCTCCGGCGCGAACGGGAGCAGGTCCGCGTACCGCCACATCGACTCGAAGGGCCGCTCCGCGAGCGCCGCGGGCGTCAGGTCGATCCGGTCGTAGTCGTACGCGGGGTCCAAGATCCCGTCGCAGTCGGGACAGCGGTGGGTCGCCGTCGCCGCGTCGAACGTCTCCCCGCAGTCGACACACGAGAGTCCGGTGAACGCGTCCGTCGTCTCCATGTGGGGCCGGTCGGCCGCGCTCGACTTCGATGCACCGATCTCGACGATCTCGGGCCGCCGACCGACTACTTAAGATCGAAACGAATGAAGGGACACCGGGAGGGAGCGAGGCGCCGTACCGTCAGACGAATGTCAAGAAACGACGGCACGAAGGCCGCCGCGAGGGGGAACCGATGAGCCGGACGCGACTGCGGCTCGACCTCCCCGCCGACTCCTGGCTCGGCGAGGCCTCCCGCTCCGCCCCCGACGCGTCGCTCCGGGTCACGGGGACCGTGGCGGGGGACGAGGGCGACGTCACCGGGCTGGCGGCGACGGGGATCGGCCGCGTCGAGGCCGTCGAGGCCCTCCGCGGTCACGACCGCGTGGACGACGTCGATATCGTCGGAGAGAGCGAGGCGGAGACGGTCGCCCGCGTGGCCGCCCCGCCCCCGTCGTACGTCGCCGCCGCCCGCCGGGCCGGCGTCCCGATCGAGTCGCCGGTCGAGGTCGCCGACGGCCGCGCGACCCTCGCGGTGATCGACGATCGCGAGCGGCTCTCGGCGTTCGGGCGCCGGCTCGCGACCGCGGGCGCGACCGTCGAGTCGACCGGCGATGACGAGCCGACCCCGGTCCTCACCGAGACGCAGCGCGACCTCGTCCGCGCCGCCGTCGAGGCGGGGTACTACGACACGCCGCGGGAGTGCACGCTCACCGAGCTCGCCGCCGACCGCGACATCGCCAAGTCGACCTGTAGCGAGACGCTCCATCGCGCCGAGGGGCAGGTGTTACGACGGTTCGTGGAGAAGGGGCCGCCGTTCGACGCCGACGGTCCCGGCTCCGGATCGGCGCTCCGGGCCCCCGGCTCGTCGATCGACGGGCTCGACGACGGGGGCGACGGCGACGCGGCCCGCGGCTCCGAGCGGACCGGCGTCCCGGTGACGGATCCGTAATCGGTCGACCCCCCGCCGCTCCCTCTCACTCGTCGTCGAGCGCCTGCCACGAGAGCCGCGGGTTCCGCGCGGCCGAGACCTGATCGATGCGGCTCGCGGCCGTCCGGTTCGGAGCCGCGTCGAGCGCCTCGTCGGTGTCGGCGTACGCGAGGTTGAACGCCTCGGCGAGGTCGTCGAGCGAGGACTGCCCCTCGATCTCGGTCGGCTCCGTCAGCATCGCCTCCGGGACCATCTCCGGCCACTTCGTCGTCGGCGGGTGGACGCCGAAGTCGAGCATGCGCTTGGCGACGTCGGCGGCGTCGCGCTCGCCGGCCGTCGCCGCGAACTCGTGGTGGAAGGGGCCGTGCGGCACGTCCAGGTCGATCCGCTCGGCGAGGTAGTTCGCGTTCAACACGGCCTTCGCGGACGCGTCCGAGAGCCCCTCGTCGCCGAGTCGGGCGACGTACGCGTACGCCTTGATCAGGACGAGCCAGTTGCCGGTGAAGCCGTGGACCTTCCCGATGGTGTTGGCGGGTTCGAAGCGCTCGTACCTGCTGGCGTTCTCGTTCTCGCGGACCTGCGGCGTGGGGAGGAACTCGGCCAACTCGTCGACGACGCCGACCGGGCCGGCGCCCGGGCCGCCGCCGCCGTGGGGGGTCGCGAACGTCTTGTGGACGTTGTAATGCATCACGTCGAACCCCATGTCGCCGGGTCGACCGCGGCCGAGCAGGGCGTTGAGGTTCGCGCCGTCGTAGTAGAGCAGCCCGCCCGCGTCGTGGACGATCTCGGCGATCTCCGTGATGTCGCGCTCGAAGAGCCCCACCGTGTTCGGGTTGGTCAACATGAGCGCCGCCGTGTCGTCGCCGACGGCCGCATCCAGCGCCTCGACGTCGACCCGCCCGTCGTCGCCGGAGGGAAGCTCGACCACGTCGTAGCCGGCGGTCGCGGCGGTCGCGAAGTTCGTCCCGTGCGCCGAGGCCGGGATCACGACCTCTGAGCGGTCGTTGCCGTGGTGCTCGTGGTACGCCTTCGCGACGAGGATACCGGTGAGCTCGCCGGCCGCGCCCGCCGGCGGCTGGAGCGTCACGGCGTCCATCCCGCCGATCTCGGCGAGGAGCTCCTGGAGCCGGTACTGGAGCTCGAGGTTCCCCTGCGTCGACCGCTCGGAGCGGTCCGGGTGGACCGCCGCGTTCGGGTCGGCCGCGACGTCCTCGGTGAACTTCGGGTTGTACTTCATCGTGCAGCTCCCGAGCGGGTACGGGCCGGAGTCGATCGCCCAGTTCATCTGCGACAGGCGGGTGTAGTGGCGGGCGATCTCCGGCTCGGAGGGCGCGGGGAGCGTGAGCTCGTCCCGCGTCAGGTCGTCCGGGAGCGGCGAATCCGCGGTCACGTCGACGGTCGCCTCTCCCTTCTCCGAGAGCAGCGGTTCCCGGACGTCCTCGTCGTCCCGGTCGTAGCTGGCCTGGTCGTGGATCACTCAGATCACCTCCTCGAACGCCGCGACGAGGTCGTCCGTCCGGGCCGCGTTCAGGTCGGTCACGCACACCTGCAGGAGATGCTCGTCGACGACGTGGACCGCGAAGCCCTCGGCCTCCAGGTCCTCGGCGATCGCCGCGGCCGGCTGGTCGACGCGCACGGCGAACTCCCGGACGTGGTGGCGGTCGTGGACCGGCGCGACGGCGCCGTTCAGCCCGTCGATCCGGTCGGCGAGCGCCGCCGACTCGCGGACGCAGTCGTTCGCGAGGTCGACGAGGCCGTCCGGCCCGAGCACCGCCGCGTGGATCGCCGCCCGGAGCGCGACCCACGCCTGGTTCGTGCAGATGTTGGAGGTCGCCCGCTCCTTCCGGATGTGCTGTTCGCGGGTCTGGAGCGTGAGCGTGAACGCGCGGTCGCCGCCGGCGTCCTCGCTCGCGCCGACGAGCCGCCCCGGCACCTGCCGGAGGAACTCGTCGCTGCAGGCGAAGATCCCGAGCCCCATCCCGTAGGCGGTCGGGAGCCCGAGCGCGTCCGCTTCGCCGACGACGACGTCCGCGCCGACGCTCGCCGGCTCCTCGAGGACCGCGAACGAGACGACGTCCGAGCCGAGGACGAACAGCGCGTCGGCGTCGGCCGCGAGGTCGCCGACCGCCGCGAGCCGTTCCTCGATACAACCGCGGACCGTCGGGTTCTCGGCGTACACCATGACGACGTCGTCGCCGACGCGCTCGGCGAGGGCGTCGACGTCGGCGTTGCCGTCGGCCATCGGGTACGGCTCGATAGCGAGGTCGGCGCCGGCGCAGTAGTTCGCGAGCACCTCGCGTTTCCCCTCGCGGAGCTGCTCCGGGACGAGGACGGTGTCGCCCGAGGTCGACCGGACCCGGTCCGCGAGCGTCGCCGCCTCGCCGAGCGCGGTCGCGGCGTCGTACATCGAGCAGTTCGCGACCGGGAGCCCGGTGAGCTCCACCAGCATCGACTGGTACTCGAACAGTGCCTGGAGGAACCCCTGCGAGATCTCGGGCTGGTACTGGGTGTAGCTCGTGAGGAACTCCGCGCGGTCCGAGAGGTGGTCGACGACGCTCGGGACGTAGTGGCCGTAGTGGCCGCGCCCGAGGAACTCCGTCAGGTCGTCGTTCCGACCGAAGATCCGCGAACACTCCGCGCGGATCTCCCGCTCCGTGCGCGGCTCGATCCCGAGATCGCCGTCGAAGGCGACGTCGTCCGGGATGTCGAACAGCGCCTCCTCGTCTTCGGCGCCGATCGCCGAGAGCATCGCCGCCGTCTCCTCGTCGGTGTGCGGCGCGTACGGAGTGCCGCTCGTTCCGCTCATCGGTCCGATCCCCCGCGTCGGCCCGCCGCGCGTCGGCTCGCTCCCGTACGTCGGTCCGCTCCCGCGCGCCCGCCGTCGCTCTGTCGTCCGGTACCGGATCGTCCGTCGAAGGGTGAGGTTCTCATTGTCGTGTGTCCGCTGGCGAGTCCCGCTCTGTCCGTTCCGCCGTCCGGTTCGCTACGCGATCTGCGCGTCGTACTCGTCGGCGTCGAGGAGCCCCTCGGCGTCGCCGCCGTCGACCGCGTCGATCTCGATCATCCACCCGTCGCCGTACGGGTCCTCGTTGACGAGCTCCGGGCGGTCGAACAGGTCCTCGTTGACGGCGACGACCTCGCCCGAGACGGGGGCGTACAGGTCCGAGACGGCCTTGATCGACTCGACGACGCCGAACGGCTCGCCCCCGGTGACCTCGTCGCCGACCTCCGGCAGTTCGACGAAGACGACGTCGCCGAGCTCGTCCTGCGCGAAGTCGGAGACGCCGACGCGGACGCTGTCGCCGCCGGTCGTGGTCCACTCGTGCGATTCCAGATACCGTAACTCGTCGGGAACTTCGAAGCTCATTGGTGAAAGGGGTCGTCGTGGGACACTCGGTCCGACCCGCACGTCCGCGCCGTGCGGTCGCGGCTGGCCCGCCCCCGGGAGACGCCGACCGGCGGGATCCGCGGTCGAGAAGTGGTCCACGACACGTGTGGTTCTCCCTTCCCGCGAGGGGAAATAAAAGGTATGTTCGCGGCCACCGCGCCGGCTTCTCGCCGCTCCGCTCGTCCGCAACGCGGGGAGGCGCGGCGGATCGCGACCGCCGAGGCCCCGCCGTTCACGACCACCGGTCGAGTCCGGTCTGGACCTGCGACTCCCTGATGCGTTCGAACCCGCGCTCGACCTCGTCGGCCGCGACGCCCCACTCGTCGACGACGTAGGTGCGGGCGGCCTCCACGTCGGGGTTCACGTCGGCGTCGACGGCGACGTCGGCCGCCGGCGGGTCCATGAACAGCTCGCGGATCTCCGCGGCGTTCGGGATCTCGGCGCCGCGCGCGTCGAGGACGCCCCAGAGGTCGCCGTGCTCCTTCACCGCCGTCACGGCGGTCTTCGGCCCCACGCCGTGAACGCCCTCGTTGAAGTCGGTGCCGCACAGCATGGCGACGTCGATCAGCCCCTGCCGGTCCAGTTCGAGTTCGTCGAGCGTCGCCGCGAGCTCCATCAGTTCCGGATCGCCCTTGCTCGTGAGCTGTCGGAGCGTCGTCGGGGCGCCGAACAGCAGCGTGTCGTAATCCTCGCTTCCGGCGTGGTCGACGGCCCCGGCCGCCGCCATGCGCGCGCACTGGGCCTCCCCCTCGGCCGGGGCCTCGACGACCGGCACGTCGAGCAGGCGTAACAGCTCGCGCGTCGTCTCCTGAATCGTGTCCGTAAGCCGCTGGGTGCGGGCCTCCAGTCGGGCGGCCTCCACGGCGTCGCCGCGCTCCTCGGCCGCCGCTCGCCGGTCCTCGGCCCGCTCGCGCTTCTCGCGTCGGTCCGCGACCTCGTCGGCCTTCAGGTCGGTGACGGCGCCGTCGAACACCATCACCGGGATCAGGTCGTGTTCGAAGAACTTCGGGAGCCCCTGGACGACGCCGATGAGGTTCGCGACCTCGACGCCGTCGGCGGTGGTGTACTTCTCGTCGGCCGTCCACTTCACCGTCGTCGTGAGGTACCGGTACAGCCAGTTGTGCGCGTCGACCGCGACGACGCTCCCCTCGATGTCGTCGAAGGCGACGTCCCGGATCGCCGCGAGGTCGCGTAAGTCCGCGTTTCCCATTACGCGATCCCTCGGCGCCGCGGCTCTTAAACCATCGACTCGCGGACCGACCCCCGGCCGGTTCGCCTCCCCGCGCTGCCGCCTTGTGGGGCGTTTATGTGCGTCACTCGACTACGTCTCGGTAGGGAATGGTCTCGCCGTTCGAGGTGTTGGGAATCGACGAGGACGCCGACGAGGCCGCGATCGAGCGCGCCTACCGCGACCGGGTGAAGGAGGCGCACCCGGACCGAGGCGGGACGCTCGAGGAGTTCCAACTCGTCAGGCGCGCCTATCGGGAGCTCGACGAGCGGGAGCGGAACGGAAACGGGGACGACGGTGCGGTCGCCGCCGCCGACGTCGACCTGACCGACGAGGAGGGCGACGCCGCCGAGGTGGAGCCGGCCCGCGTCGAGTTCCTCGATTACGACGCGCTCGCCGACTACGGCTGGTCGCTCGACGACGACGACCTCTTCCGGCGGGCGTCGCACGCCGACCTCGGCGCGGCCGAGCACGGGCGCCTGCTCGTCCAGCCGGACGAGAGCCTGTTAGAGGCGGCGGAGAACCGCGGGTTCGAGTGGCCGTTCTCCTGTCGCGGCGGCGCCTGCGCGAACTGCGCGGTGTACCTCGTCGAGGGGGAGCTCTCGCAGCCGGCGAACCACATCATGCCCGACGAGCTCGCCGAGCGGGGGTTCCGGCTCTCGTGTAACGGCTACCCGCTGAGCGACGAGCTGAAGGTCGTTTTCAACGTGAAACACCTCTCCGAGCTCGACGATCTCATCCTCCCGCCGGGACCGTTCACGCGGCGGTGAGTGCGCTCGCCGAGCGCGACCGGGGCGGTGCCCCGCTCAGAACGCCTCGGCCACGGCGGCGACGACGGCATCTTCGACCGCGTCGCGCTCGCCCGAGAGGAACTCGATCTTGCCCTCGCGGAGCCCAGCGGTGGTGACGTCGGCGGCGGGCGCGAGCTCGGCCGCGCGCTCGGCCACGTCGCGGACGGAGACGCCCTCGCTCGTTCGGATGTACAGCTCGTCGGTGCCGATGCCGACGGTCGCGTGCGCCTCGCCGTTCGCGCGCCGGCGGTGGAGGTCGTCGAGGAGGAGCGGCGTCGGCGGGAAGTCGTACCGGTGGGTGTAGCCGTCGGTGTCGAGCACGTCGAACTCGACGCCGTCGACCGCCTCGGTGACGACGTTGGCGGTCGCGGTCTCGACCTCCGTCTCCAGCTTCTCGCGGAACTGCTCGGAGACGTGCGCCGCGAGGTTGCCGCCGTCCTCGAAGAGGAGGTCGGCGACGAGCTCGCGCTTGTCCTGGTACGACTGGTAGTACGCCTCAAGGGCGACCGCCTCGCGGAGCTCCGCGACGCGCTCGACGTCGTAGCCCGCGTCGCGGGCGAGGTCGACGTAGCGGTCGGGCGTCTCGGCCCAGTAGCTCACGGCCGGGAGGTGCCGCAGGTCCGCGCGGATCTCGTCGTTGATCGCGGACGCCAGCGAGGCGACCAGCGCGCCCGTCGAGAGGTCGCCCTCGACCGACTCGATCTCCGGCGAGACGAGCGTGTCGACGGCCTCGCGGGTCTCGGGGTCGGCGACCTCCGCGTCGACGACGACCGCGTCGACGCCGTAGACGGAGAGCAGGTCGATGCCGTCGGCGGACTCGACCGTCGAACCGGTGCCGACGAGGAGGAACAGCGGGAGCTTCTCGTCGTGGCGGTCGCGGTCCTGCAGCATGCGGGTCGCGTCGTTCGTCGCCGCGTCCATCCCGTACACCGGGTCGTCGAGCGGGCGGCGCGTGAAGTAGTGGTACTCGGCGTCGCTCTTGGCGTGCTCGTCGCGGATCAGCGGGAGCACGGCGCGCTCGATAGCCGCGCCGGCGACGTAGCCGTCGGCGGTGGCGGGGTGGCGCACGACGATCGGGCGCGATTCGAGGACCGCGCGGCGGACCGCCTCCGCGGCGTCGAGCAGTCCGTCGGCGAGTTGGGCGACCGTCTCGTCGCCCGCGAGCGGCTGGAGCCCCTCGGGACGCGCCTCGTCGGTCAGCGCCTCCGCGAGCCGGCGGCGGACGGACTCCGCGTCTTCGCCCTCGAGGAGGACGAGCGCCTCGGACTCGACCTGCACGTCGCCCCGGTGGCTCTCGACCTCGCCGTCGATCCGCACCGCGTCGCCGACCTCGACGTCCGGGTACGCCCGGACGCCCGGCTCGACGAACGCCGCCACGTCGACGACGCCGGTCTCGTCGCGCACCTCGAAGACGGTGGGGCCGCCGGTCTGTCGGACGCCGACGACCTCGCCGTCGATCCGCACCGCGTCGCCGACGGCCTCGGAGAGAGTCCCGATCTCGACGCGTTCGCGGTCGCCGTCGAGCTCGTCGGGCTCGTCGTCGTCCGTCGCGTCGGGTGACTCGGATTCGCTCGACGCTGACTCCTCGGCGTCGGTCGCGTCCTCGACCGGCTCGGCGTCGACGCTCTCGCCCTCGTCAGCGTCGCCCGTCTCGTCAGGCCCGGTCGCGTCGTCGGCCGCGTCTCCCTCCGTCTCGTCGGCGGCATCTTCGGTCGTCTCGTCGACGGCGCCTTCGTTTTCGATCGTCTCGTCAGCGACGTCTTCGGTCGTTTCGTCGACGGCGCCTTCGTTTTCGGTCGTCTCGTCGACGACATCTTCGGTCGTTTCGTCGGCGGCGCGGTCGTCCTCGGTCGCCTCCTCGCCCGCGTCGTCGCCGTCCTCCTCGGGGAGGAACTCCGTGTCGCCGTCCTGAACGAGCACGCCGCGGAACTCGCGGTCGGCCTGTCGGATCGACCACGCGAGGTCGATGTTCCCGTTGTCGCGGACGCCCTTCACCTGGACGAACACCTCGTCACCGGGCTCCCAGTCGAGGCTGTCGAGCCGGCGGTCCAGCTCGGACCGGTGGAGCAGGCCGGTCACGCCCGGGGCGAGGTCGACGAACACGCCGAACTCGGCGTAGCCGTCGACGACGCCGCGGTAGAATCGGTCGGACACGAGCTGGTCGGGGGAGTTTCCGCGGTAGTCGAACACGACGTCTTCCTGGTGCGGGTCGCAGATACGCCCGCCGCCGTCGACGTCGACGCCACAGATGATGCAAGATCCCATTTGAGTACACCGAGAGCCTCGTGCCTAAAACGGTTGTCGAAAGCCTCGCGGGAGCCTCTCGGCGGAAACGGTCGCCGCGGCGACTCTCGGCCCGGCCCTGCCGCGACCGGTTCGGCCGCCTCGGCGACCGCCGGGCGGCTCACGCGAAGAGGGTTCGAGCCGACGCGATCACGCGGTAGCCGACGCCGTAGCCGAGCAGCGCCGGCGGAATCCCGGCGACGAGCGTGCGCGGCCACGAGGTCCCGTGAACGACGCGGAACCCGATCAGCAGGAGAGCGGCCGCGTACGCGCCGCAGGCGATCCGCAGCGCCGGGACCGGCGGCCCGGCGAGCGCCATCGGCGAGCTGGCGTACGCGACGACCTGTACGGTCTCGCTGACCCCGCCGCGGTCGCGGAGCGAGAGCCCGTCGCGCACCTCGACGCTGGCGAGGATCACGCTCACCGTCGCGACCGCCGCGGTCAGGTGAAGCCCGACCGGGGCCGCGAGCGCGACCACGACGAGGAAGGCGACGAGCGCGGAGACGGGCACCGAGACGACGATTCCGGGGACTGCGGTGGGGTCAGCGACGACCCACCCGAGCGTGAACGCGCCGGCGACGGCGACCGCGAACGTCAGCGCTGGCGCCTGATCGCCGGGCGACACGCCGTTGGCGAAGAGGCGGCGCGGCCGGCCGAGCGCCTCGACCCAAGCGCGAGCGAGCCCGCCCGGTCCCCGCGCCCGCCCCCCGGCCGGATCGTCGATCCACGAAGTCACGTGCGCCTTTCGGCCGGGTGGAATAACGGGGTTCCGGTTCGGGAGCGACGCCCGCCCGGACCGACGACGGGAGAGTCGGCCTCGCCGGGTCGGCGTCGGCGTCAGCTCGTTCTCCTGTCTGATAAGCGGCGGGTAAACACTTATACCGGGCCGGGCGGAGCGGTAGTCGAATGCGCGCCTTTCGGAACGACGAGCGGGGGTTCACCCCGATAGCCGGCACGGGGCTGCTCGTCGGCGTCGTCGTCCTGCTGCTGGCGATCGTCGGGGCCGCGATGTTCGGCCTGATCGACGGGGTCGCGCCGCCGGACGCGGAGTTCCAGGTCGAACGCGAGGGCGGCGACATCGTCGTCGTCGCCGCCGGGCCAGACCCCGTCGCCGCCGAGGAGCTGTACGTGCGCGGCGAGGACCCCGACGGCGAGGTCGAGTTCGGGGCCTGGCCCGGCGACGGCGTCGTCGAGCCCGGCGATCGCGTGGTCGTGCCGAACGCGACCGGGAACGAGCAGTTCGACGTGGTCTGGGAGCCGGTCGCGTTCGACACCCGCGAGACCCTCGGCACCTACGACGGCGAGGACTCGGCGATAAGCGAGTGGGCCGAGGAGGAGCCGGGAGCGGACCCGCTCGGCGGCGGCGGTGGGTTCTGACGAGCGCGAGGACGAATCGAACCGAGCCGCGACCTACTCCACCGACACCCACTCGCCGCGCTCGTCGGAGCGCTCGATCGCGTCGAGCGTCTTCTGAACCTCGTACCCCTCCGCGAACGACGGCGAGAACTCGCCGCCCTCGGCGACCGCCGAGAGGAACTTATGGTTCATACGTATATGGTCTTGGATAAATTACAAGATGTTCGCATGAGACGGTGGAGTATGGGACGAGCAACGGATCCGCGACACCGATACGAATCCGAAAAAGAGCGCGTGTCCAAACTTCCGGACGGCGACGCCGACGCTATCACCGAGTTCCTCCGCGCGCTTGATCCGGAGGATTTGGGGTATCAACACACCAAGAACGGGAAGATCGACACGAAAGCGGCGTCGACGCTTGTGTCCTACGGGCGCGCGCTGCGGTTGCTCACGGACGAACTCGACGACGATCTACTCGACGTGTCGACCGGCACGTTCAACGAACAGTTCGCGACGTGGAAGGACGACGGGTTCGCGGACAAGACGATCAAACAGCGACAGTCGGCGCTCATCAAATTCCTTCGCTACCACGGCGACGCCGCCCGCGCGGACCCGGACGGGATCGTGTTCGTCAAAGTCGAGAACCCGAACGGGACGATCGAGCCGGAGGACGTGCTCACTGGCGACGACGTGGAGGCGATGCGAAGCGCGTGTTCCAACTGGCGCGACCAGTGCCTCATCGATATGCTGGCGTACACGGGCCAACGTGTCCGAGCGATCCAAACCCTTCGGCTGAAAGACGTGGATCCCAAAGAGGGGGAAAGCGGCCGGTACCGGCTGAACACCGATGATTTAGGACTCAAGGGAGCCGACAAGATCGGCGAGAAACGACCGCTACTAGGCGCACAGAAAGCCGTCTGTGAATGGACACGCTCACACCCGACCGGTGATCCCGACGACTACCTCATCACCGGGCTGCCGGGATCGAACCGGCCGAATGGTGTGTCTGCGGGCGACTATCTCGGTCGCACATCACTCATGACCCGGCTGAAAGTACTCGCCGATCGAGCGGACGTTGAGAAGGACGTGAACCCTCACGCGTTCCGGCACTTCTTCGTGACGACATGTAAACGCGACTACGATATGGACGACTCGAAGGTGAAGTTCCTCATCGGTCACAATCAGGATTCGCGAGTGATGGAAACGACCTACCAACACCTGTCGGACCAAGAGTTCAATCTCGCTGTGGAGGAATCGCACGGGTACGAAGTGGAGAAAGACGACTCGGCGCTGACCCCAGCGACGTGTATCACCTGTGACGAACCACTGCCGGGGTCGGCGAAGGCGTGCCCGGGCTGTGGGACGGTATACCCTCGTGTTCAGATAAGC